>NZ_SPPA01000032.1:0-16668 GCF_004569585.1 Muribacter muris
GCGAGCAGTAACACCCGCAATAAACAGTTCAATCAGTTTGTTTTGCTTGTACTGACTTAAACGACTTCTTCTCATAGGGATTATTCTAACCTGAAATTAGATTTCCCTAGTTATCTAGTACAGCCCCAAATCTTTTAGGAAACCGACCGCTTTTTTGCGTGAACAGTGGAAAATCCCGCTCACGTTAAATTCATATAAGGAGTGATGAAATGAGTAAAAAGTTATTTAAAAAAGAACTGGTAGAAAAAATGCAGGAACTGGGTTATCAGCAATTCCCAACCCGTTATGAATTAAATTTTGTTAAATATCTCAATAATAATTTTTATCTGATTGTAAGTGTGTATTTTAGTTGGTTTGATTCAGATAAGTTTACAGGCGATCTTTATTTATCATTGTATCCATCAAGAACTTATGTGGATCCAACAGGTGATACTAGTTATTTTGAGAGAGTGGGCTTTTTCTTACTAAAAGAAGATCGCCAAAAGCTTTTAAATCCTTACTTACAGAATGTAGATAGAGATGGAGGCGATGCTTGGTGGTATGCCAGTGATTGTGATAGTCTGGATAATTTTATTCAGTCAGTTATTATCGCAGAGCCTCGTTTTTTAGCGCAGAAAGGGATTGAACAAGCGGTATTGAATAACAAAAAATTAAGATTGGGATATCAAGATCTTGTTTTAGAGATTATTCGTTTAGCCATAGATCCAAACAATCAAATTGCAATGGAATTAGTGGCACAGCCTAAAACCGATCCGTTTAAAATAGGGATGCAATGGTTTAGGGCAGCAGAAATCTATATGCAACAAAGAGGTTATGGCAAAATTAAAAAGGCGCAATTAGAAGATTTTGCCAGCGAAGCTTATATGACCTATTACTATCAACAGTTGAATGGTGATTATAACCCCGTTTTATTGGAATCTTATGAACCTTATGAGTAAATACAAGCGGTCGGTTTTAAGGAGATGTTTGCAAAATCTTTTAAGAAACCGACCGCTTGTTTGCGTGAACAGTGGAAAATCCCGTTCACGTTAAATTCATATAAGGAGTGATGAAATGAGTAAAAAGTTATTTAAAAAAGAACTGGTAGAAAAAATGCAGGAACTGGGTTATCAGCAATTCCCAACCCGTTATGAATTAAATTTTGTTAAATATCTCAATAATAATTTTTATCTGATTGTAAGTGTATATTTTAGCCGATTTTCACCAGATGAATTTACCGGCGATTTATATTTATCTCTTTTTTCTTCAAGTATTTATTTAGATCCATTAATAGATGATTGTTATTTTAAACGGGTTGGAAATTTTTTACGAAAAGAAGATCGCCAAACGCTTTTAAATCCTTACTTACAAAATGTAGATAGGGATGGAGGCGATGCTTGGTGGTATGCCAGTGATTGTGATAGTCTGGATAATTTTATTCAGTCAGTTATTATCGCAGAACCTCGCTTTTTGGCTCAAAAAGGGATTGAGCAAGCGGTATTAAATAACAAAAGACTAAGACAAGGTTATCAAGATCGTGTATTAAAAATTATTCGTTTAGCTACAGAGCCAAACAATCAAATTGAAATGGAATTAGTGGCACAACCTAAAACCGATCCGTTTAAAATAGGGATGCAATGGTTTAGGGCAGCAGAAATCTATATGCAACAAAGAGGTTATGGCAAAATTAAAAAGGCGCAATTAGAAGATTTTGCCAGCGAAGCTTATATGGCTTATCACTATCAACAGTTGAACGGTGATTATAACCCCGTTTTATTGGAATCTTATGAACCTTATGAGTAAATACAAGCGGTCGGTTTTAAGGAGGTATTTGCAAAATCTTGGTATTATGTAGCAAATGCACAAAAATAGACATTTTAACAGAATGTAGGGACACACTCAGTGTGTCCCTACAAGCGAACAAAAAACAACTTTGTGCAACTGCTACATAATGTTGCAAAATCTTTTAGGAAACTGACCGCTTGCCGCAAATTACAGGATATTCTCAAACTGTTCTAACATTGCTTTCGGCCATACGCTGGATTGTACTTCGCCGATATGTTTTTTACGGAGTAAGAACATTGCCAAACGGGATTGTCCGATACCGCCGCCAATAGAAAGCGGTAGGCGGCCGGCAAGTAAATCCTTGTGCCAATCCATTTCTAAGCGCGATTCATCACCGGTTAAACCAACTTGTAAGCGTAGCGCCCCTTCATCAACTCGGATTCCCATTGAAGATAATTCAAACGCTGTGCCAAGCTGCTCGTTCCATACCAAAATATCGCCATTTAAGCCTTTATAGCCGTTTTCAGACTCGGTTGTCCAGTCGTCATAGTCCGGCGCACGACCGTCGTGCGGTTTGCCGTCCGAGAGCTTACCGCCGATTCCGATTAAAAAGACAGCGCCATACTCTTTACAAATCGCATTCTCACGTTGTTTGCTGGTGAGATCCGGATAGCGTTTTACCAAATCTTCACTATGCACAAAAGTAATCTGCTTCGGTAGGATAGACGGAATATCAAAGCGGGCTTCCACTGCCAGTTCGGTCAAACGGATAGCTTTATAGATAGAATTTACCGTCTCTTTTAAATAGGCAAAGTTGCGGCGACCGGCAGGAATGACTTTTTCCCAGTCCCATTGATCGACATAAACGGAGTGAGTCGGATCAAGGGAATCTTCATCAGGGCGCAATGCTTTCATATGCACAAACAGCCCTTCGCCCTCTTTAAATTGAAAGCGGGCAAGGGTGTGGCGTTTCCATTTCGCCAAAGAATGCACCACTTCAAACACCGCATTCGGAATTTGTTTCACATTAACTTGCACCGCTTTTTCAATACCGGAGAGGTTATCCTGCATACCGTTGCCGACTTCACTCAAGATCGGCCCTTGCACCTCAATAATATCAAGCTGTTCAATCAGGTTTTGAGTAAAGGTGTTTTTCACAAAGCTAATTTCTTGTTGCTGTAAAATAAAGGATTTTTGCATAATTCAAATTCTCATCAAAAACAAAGATAGTGATAATTTAACGATTTTTGCCAAAAACTCAATACAAATCAAATAAAAAGCAATTTATGTTATATATTATCTAAAAAACTATGCTATATTTTAATAAATATCTAATCAAAGCTAAAAAAGGAGCAAAATTTGCCTATACGCTATCAATCAACCCCGCAGATCGACCAGCTTGATCAGCAAATTTTGCGTATTTTAACCCAAGATGCCCGCACGCCCTATGCTGAAATGGCAAAAAATTTCGGCGTCAGTGCCGCCACTATTCACGTTAGGGTAGAAAAAATGCGCCAAGCCGGCATTATTGAGGGGACGAAAATTCGCATCAACGAGCGCAAATTGGGGTATGATGTCTGCTGCTTTATTGGCATTATTCTAAAAAGTGCGAAAGATTATGAAAAGGTGATTGCCAAGCTCAAAGCGTTTGATGAAGTGGTGGAAGCCTATTATACCACCGGCAATTATTCGATTTTTTTGAAAGTGATGACCCGCACGATTGAGGAACTTCATCTCGTGCTGGCGGGCAAAATCCAGCTGATTGAGGAAATTCAATCGACCGAGACCCTAATTTCAATGCAAAACCCGATTTTACGAGATATTAAACCCTAACTTAAAGGAGAGAAAAATGTCAGATGTCTTCCATCTAGGTCTAACCAAAGCAATGTTAAAAGGTGCTAAAGTTGCGATTGTCCCCGGTGATCCGGCACGTAACGAGCGCATTGCGGCGAAAATGGACAATCCGGAATTTCTTGTGTCTACCCGAGAATTTACCTCGTGGCTGGGCTATGTAAACGGGCAGCCGATTGTGGTGTGCTCGACAGGGATCGGCGGCCCGTCCGTTTCAATTTGTGTTGAAGAATTGGCACAACTGGGCGTGCATACTTTCTTACGCATCGGCACAACCGGGGCAATTCAACCGCACATTCAAGTCGGCGATGTGTTAGTTACCACCGGCGCAGTTCGACTAGACGGCGCAAGCCGCCATTTTGCCCCGTTAGAATACCCTGCGGTTGCCGATTTTAACTGTACCAATGCGCTTTATGCCGCAGCACAACAACACGGCATTACCCCTTATGTTGGCATTACTGCCTCATCGGATACATTCTATCCGGGGCAAGAGCGTTACGATACCTTCTCCGGCAAAATCTACCGCCACTTCCGCGGTTCTCTTGAGCAGTGGCAAGAATTAAACGTAATGAACTTTGAAATGGAATCCGGCACACTCTTTACAATGTGTTCCGCCCTAGGCTTGCGTGCCGGTATGGTATCCGGTGTAATCGTGAACCGTACCCAACAGGAAATCCCAAATGAAGCCACGATTAAAGGCTCGGAAGAGACTGCAATCAATGTGGTCGTTAGCGCTGCCGGCAAGTTGGCATTAGATTATCAATAATTTCTCAAACGAAAAATCCCTCGCAAATGCGAGGGATTTTTGATTAATCGTCTAAGAAACTACGCAACGTTTCCGAGCGGCTTGGGTGGCGAAGTTTACGTAATGCTTTCGCCTCAATTTGACGGATACGCTCACGGGTTACATCAAATTGTTTACCGACTTCCTCAAGGGTATGATCGGTATTCATATCAATACCAAAGCGCATTCTTAATACTTTCGCTTCTCTTGGCGTTAAGCCTTCCAGCACTTCGTTTGTCGCAATACGCAGGCTCTCTGCCGTGGCGGAATCCAGCGGCAGCTCCAAGCTGCTGTCTTCAATGAAATCCCCTAAATGCGAATCATCGTCATCGCCGACCGGCGTTTCCATTGAAATCGGTTCTTTGGCAATTTTGAGTACCTTACGGATTTTATCTTCCGGCATTCCCATACGCTCTGCCAATTCTTCCGGCGTTGCATCACGCCCCATTTCCTGCAAACATTGGCGGGAAATGCGGTTTAATTTGTTGATCGTTTCAATCATATGCACCGGAATCCGAATCGTGCGGGCTTGATCGGCGATGGAGCGGGTAATCGCTTGGCGAATCCACCACGTTGCGTAAGTCGAGAATTTATAGCCACGGCGATACTCAAATTTATCCACCGCTTTCATCAAGCCGATGTTCCCTTCTTGAATTAAATCCAAGAACTGCAAGCCACGGTTGGTATATTTTTTCGCAATGGAAATCACCAAACGCAAGTTTGCCTCTACCATCTCTTTTTTAGCACGGCGGGCTTTCAACTCACCGGCAGAAATTCGACTGCCAATCTCACGGATTTGCCCGATAGTTAAACCAGAATCCGACTCCAATTTTTGCAAATTAGCAATATGCCCACGGATAGAATCGGCATAATCTGCCAATTTCGGTGCGGCATCTTTTTTGGTTTTGCCTGTACCTTGAATTGCAATCTCGATCCATTGATCGTTGGTTTCATTGCCTTGGAATAATTTGACGAAATTCGCTTTGTTCATTTGTGCATATTCAACGGCATAGCGCTGAATTTGGCGTTCCTCGCTACGCACGCGCTTCATCATTGATTGCATATTTTCAACCAATAAATCGAACTGTTTCGGCACAAGACGGAACTCACGGAAAATATCGGATAATGCCTGAATTTGCTTTTTCGCACTGGCTTTCGTCCGCCCGTGTTTTTGAATCGCTTCCAATGCTTTTTGGTGCTGATCCTTTAGAGCATAGAATTTTACGCGCGCTAATTCGGGATCGATAGAATTGTCATCGCCGGCATCACTACCGGATTCACTTTCCTCATCTTCGCTCTCATCGTCCACACTCGCCACGTCTTCCGCATCTTCATCGTCCAAATCATCGTGAATTTCATCAATCGGCTCGGCTTCTTCCGCATTCGGATCAACAAAGGCAGTTACCAAATCGGACAAACGCATTGTCCCTTCTTCGACTTGCTGATAGCGTGCAATCAAATCGGTTAAGGCTTCCGGATACTCTGCCACCGCACATTGCACTTCATTGATCCCTTCTTCAATGCGTTTTGCAATATCAATCTCGCCTTCACGGGTCAGCAATTCCACCGTCCCCATTTCACGCATATACATTCGCACAGGGTCTGTGGTGCGCCCTAATTCGGACTCTACGGTCGAAAGCACTTTGGTCGCTTCTTCCACCACATCTTCGTCTGCGATATTGCCCGCCAACATCAGATCATCGGCATCCGGTGCGGTTTCCAGCACTTTAATGCCCATATCGTTGATCATCTGAATAATATCTTCAATTTGATCCGCATCAACCAGTTCTTCCGGCAGGTGATCGTGAACTTCGGAAATCGTTAAATACCCCTGTTCACGCCCTTGTGCGATCAGAAGTTCTAACTGAGATTGCTGTTCTTCTAATTGAGAATGTTGTTCCATAGTCTTATCCGTTCTGTGCGAGCAAAAACAAGTAGTAGATTATACCACTGCTTTTCCTTTCATAAATAGGTTTGCAAAAAATTCAAGAAAAATGACCGCTTGTTAGCGCGCCGAGAGCAAGGTCATTAACTCTTGCTTCTCCTCAAGACTTAATCCGGCGGTGCGATCTTGGGCTTGCAGCACCTCAATCCGCCTATCGACTAATTTCTTATAAAAAAAATCGAGGGTTTCAATAAAGGTATCTTCGATATTTTCCGCTGCAACCAAATGATCCCAGCTTGCTAAGGTCTCCAAATGGCGATAATGCTCGTGTTCCCGCAAATATTCCAATAAACCGCCCATTGAGATGCCGACATTTTGCTGACAAGCGGTTACTAAAGTGAGAAATAACGCAAAGCCTTTTTCCTCAAGGGAATGGAGAAAACTAATATCCTGAGGCACATTTTCAACCAACTGCGGATTTTGTAGCAGTAACGCAATCAACAATCGCATCGGCGTACGTTCGATTTTCGGCATATTGTGGCGAGGCGTACGATTTTCAACGGCACGATTCGGCAATATGGCTTCAAGCTGACTCGGATCTAAGATCCCCAGTTTCTGCCCTAAGATATTACGCAAATAGACACGCAACATCTCCCCCGGAATTCGTTTGAGCAGCGGTACGGCTAACGAGGCTAATTTCGATTTGCCCTCTTTCGTAGATAAATCCACCTGTGCCAACAGCGTATCAAACAGAAAATCACTCAACGGCTGGGCATTTTGTAAATAGGCTTCAAAACCCTGCTTACCCTGCGCCCGTACGAAACTGTCGGGATCTTCCCCGTCTGGCAGGAAAATAAATTTAAGCTGCCGCCCATCGTGTAAATAAGGCAATGCGTTCTCCAACGCCCGCCACGCCGCTTCCCGCCCCGCACGGTCGCCGTCATAACAGCAGATAATCTGCTCGGTACAGCGGAACATCTGCTGAATTTGCTCGCCCGTGGTCGCCGTCCCCAAAGACGCCACCGCATTATCAATGCCGTATTGGGCAAGCGCCACCACGTCCATATAGCCTTCCACCACAAACAGATATTCAGGCGATTCATTGTGCTGCAAGGCTTGGTATAAGCCGTACAGTTCATTGCCTTTGTGATAAGTAACGGACTCCGGAGAGTTGAGGTATTTCGGTTTTTCATCGCCCGTTACCCGTCCGCCAAACGCGATCACCCGCCCCCGTTTATCTCGGATCGGAAACATCACCCGATTGCGAAAACGATCGTAAACCTTGCCCCGATCATTTTTAGACAACATTCCCGTATCCAACAGTTTTTGGATTTCTTGAGGATTTTTGCCGAATGCTTTTAACACGCCGTCCATCGCATTCGGTGCAAAACCGATCTCAAACCGTTCAATGATCTCAGGCGACAAGCCCCGATCGGCTAAATAGGCTTGGCTGGCGGGGGCCTGACGCAATGTCTGCTGATAAAAAGCGCTAATCTCCGCCATTAGCTCATAGAGATTACGGCGGGTTTGTAAACTCGCTTGAGGCTTACCATCACGGTTGATCACATTCTCACGAGGCACTTCCAAATTATGCAGTGCCGCAAGTTCTTCGATCGCTTCGGGAAATTCGAGTTTATCGTAATCCATCAAAAAGCCGATCACATTGCCGTGCGCCCCACAGCCAAAACAGTGGAAAAACTGCTTGGATTGGCTAACCGTAAAAGAGGGCGTTTTCTCGTGGTGGAATGGGCAACAGGCTTGGTAATCCCGTCCCGCTTTTTTCAGTTTAACCCGGCTGTTGATCACCTCAACAATATCCGTGCGGGCAACGAGATCATCAATAAACGAACGGGGAATAGAGCCTTTCATTGTGATCGCCTTAAATTGACAAGCGGTAAGTTATCGCATATTTTCTGCAAAAACCGACCGCTTGTTTTGCTGAATCTATAAACATTAAAACCGTGATCCCAAAGGTTTCACGGTTTCAACGAAAAATGCGTTACTGAGAATTAGTATAAACGTGTATTACGAGCGTTCTCACGCGCATTACGTTTAGCGTGGCGTTTTGCTAAAGATGCTTTTTCACGTTTACGAATAGTGGTTGGTTTTTCGTAAAATTCACGTGCACGAACTTCAGCTAACAGACCCGCTTTTTCGCAAGAGCGTTTGAAACGACGTAATGCTACGTCAAAGGATTCATTTTCACGAACTTTAATTACTGGCATAAGCCATCACCTCAGGAATAATATGTTTAAATAAAGCCGCACTTGATTGACGGCGGCATAGAACTAGAAAAGGTGCGTTATTCTACCCTAGCCCACCCAAGAAGTAAAGAATAACTTATCACCTATTTGTGCTTACTTACCAATACAAAACGAGCTAAAAATATGCCCCAACAAGTCATCGGACGTGAATTGTCCGGTAATTTCACTTAAGGCGTTTTGCACCAAGCGTAACTCTTCCGCCAACAACTCGCCGGCGTGGAATTGGGTCAGTTGAATATGCCCGCGCTCCAGATGTTCGGCGGCGGTTTCGAGGGCGACTAAATGGCGGCGGCGGGCAAGGAAGCCCCCTTCGCTCGAACTTTGGTAGCCCATTGATTTCTTCAAATGCTCACGCAATAAATCGACCCC
Source organism: Muribacter muris (assembly GCF_004569585.1). Lineage (NCBI taxonomy): Bacteria > Pseudomonadati > Pseudomonadota > Gammaproteobacteria > Pasteurellales > Pasteurellaceae > Muribacter > Muribacter muris. Next base: position 8,918 of record NZ_SPPA01000032.1, read on the forward strand.
GATTTTCGTTTGCGCAGAAAGGCGGATCAGCGTAAACGGATCTTGCACGCTTAAACTTTCGCCTTCGCCGCTCAGATCGACCTTGTTGCGGATCACTGTTACCGGCATATTTTGAGGCAATTTAGCTAAAAACGTTGCCCATTCTTGCTGAAAATGATCCGGAGGCGAGATCGTGCTGTCGATCATCAACAGAACGTGATCCGCCTGGGCAATCTCATCCCACGCCCGCTGAATGCCGATCCGCTCGACTTCATCGCTTGCCTCTCGCAAGCCGGCGGTATCAATGATGTGCAACGGCATTCCGTCAATGTGAATATGTTCCCGCAGCACATCACGGGTTGTGCCGGCAATATCGGTAACAATCGCCGCTTCCCGCCCCGCTAACGCATTCAGTAAGCTGGATTTACCCGCATTCGGCTTGCCCGCAATCACGACTTTCATTCCTTCCCGCAAGATTGAGCCTTGCTTGGCTTCGGCACGCACATTCGCCAGTTGGCTGCGGATCGCCGTTAATTTCGCTTCGATTTTGCCGTCCGCTAAAAAATCAATTTCTTCATCGGGGAAATCAATCGCCGCTTCCACATAGGTACGCAGATAAATCACATCTTCAACTAATTGATTGATTTTATTTGAAAATTCACCTTGAAGTGATTTTAGCGCCGAACGAGCCGCTTGCTCTGAGGTTGCATCAATTAAATCGGCGATCGCCTCCGCCTGTGCCAAATCCAGTTTATCGTTCAAAAAGGCTTGTTCGGAAAACTCACCGGCTCGGGCAATACGTAACCCATTGATTTTCAAAATACGGTTCAGCAGAATGTCGAGAATAACCTGTCCGCCGTGTCCCTGTAATTCCAGTACATCTTCACCGGTAAAAGAGTGCGGTGCTTTAAAAAATAGGGCGATCCCTTGATCCAGCACCGTGCCGTCTTCGTCTTTAAACGGCAAGTAGTCCGCCACACGGGGTTTAGGGCATTTGCCCAATACCTGCTCCGCCACGCTGGCTGCAAGCGGGCCGGATACCCGCAAAATGCCGATCCCGCCCCGCCCAATCGGAGTGGCTTGCGCCACGATAGTTTCTTTCATTGTTATCCTGTTTTAAATTTGCAAAAAATGTTGCGTAACCGACCGCTTGCTACTCGCTCGGGGCGATTTCATCAACCGGCGATTGCCCTTCCGCTTCTTCCGCTTTGGTCGGCTGCGAGCTGTTATCCTTGCCGAGCGACAAGGCGTCCCAAACACTCGGTTTGGCTGCGACTACGGTGCTACCGCCACTGCAATAGCGTTGTCCTCGATCTTTCCACACCGGAATTTGTCGAGGGCTACTGCAATCCCAGTTGCCGTAACTGCCGATCCCGACCCATTGGATCTGATTAGAGCTTGGCAGTTTAAACACCAACGGTTCGGCACGTTTCAAATACTCTTTGTAGATTTGCAATGCCCCGCTTGAGCCGGTGAGGTGGGTGTTGCTGTTATCATCTTTGCCCAGCCAAACTGTCGTTACATTTTCGCCGTCAATGCCGACAAACCAAGTATCCCTTGCGCTGTTGGTCGTCCCGGTTTTCCCCGCTAAACGCAGATGGGCAAAATCCGTCTGCAAGCTGCGAGCCGTGCCTCGTTCCACCACCTGCTGCATTGCGTAGAGCGTTTGGATAGCGGCTTCTTCCGGCAGCACTTGCCGGCTGGTTTGTTCAACATTCGGCTGATAAATCATCTCGCCATTGGCGGAAATAATCGCCTCAATGGTGGTTAATGGCGTTTTTAGCCCCTTATTTGCCAAGACCTGATAGGATTTGGTAACGTCATAAGGGGAGATCGAGTAAGAACCGAGCAGCGTTGCCGGATAAGGCGGAATTTCCGCTTTGTCCCAGCCCATCTCTTTCTGCTTGGCGATCACCTTTTTCAAGCCGACTTTCATTCCGATATTGACGGTCGGGATATTCAGAGAGCGGACTAAAGCGTCCATCAACATCACTGACCCGCTGAAACGGCGATCGTAGTTGCGTGGCGTCCACGGCGGGCTGCCCTTCACGGTAATCGTAATCGGCTGGTTTTTCACCGGCGTATTCAGGCGGAAAGTCTCCGGCTGTGCTAACGCAATGGCATAAATAGACGGCTTCACCAATGAGCCGATTTGACGCTTGGTTTGGATCGCACGGTTAAAGCCGGCATATTGGGTCTGCACCCCGCCGACCACGGCTCTGACTTTGCCGGTTTTGTACTCGGCAACCACAATTGCCGATTGCAGATCTTTCACCTTTTTATTGGCGTTTTCCAGATCCGATACGCCGTTAATCACCGCCAATTCCGCCGAACGTTGCTGTTTTCGATCCAAAGTCGTGAAAATTTTCGCACCGGATAATAACGCCGTGCGGCTTTCGCCCAGCTCATTTTTAATATCCAAGTTCAAGGCGTGCATAAATGCCGGCTGTTGGCGATAAATATTGCCTTTCTCTTTCACTCCAAGCGGTTGCTTACTCAAGGTTTCATACAAATCTTGGTTAATCACTTGATGTTCAAGCAAAATCCGTAGCACTACATTCCGCCGCTCCATTGCCCCTTGCGGATTACGCCACGGGTTATATAAAGACGGGCCTTTGACCATTCCCACCAACAACGCCATTTGGTTGAGGCTGATCTCTTGCACGGGGCGACCAAAATAGAATTGGCTGGCAAGGGCAAAGCCGTGAATTTGATAGCTGCCGTTCTGCCCAAGGTAAATTTCGTTTAGATAGGTTTCGAGAATGCGGTTTTTATCGTAACGGTAGTCTAAAATCAGCGACATCAAGGCTTCATTCACCTTACGCACTAAGGATTTTTCGTTAGACAGAAAAATATTTTTGACTAATTGTTGGGTGAGAGTACTGCCGCCCTGCACCGTTTTGCCCGCTTGATAGTTCGTTACCAGCGCCCGCACAATCCCCAGCGGGCTAATGCCGTCGTGCTGGTAGAACCGCTTGTCTTCGGTTAGCAGCAGCGTATCAATGAGTAAGCGGGGATAATCTTGCAAACGCAACGCTTGACGTTCTTCATCATTATCCGAATGGAGCATTGCGATCAATTTCGGGTCGAGCCGAAACTCATCAACCTCTTTCAAACGTACCAAGTCTTCAATGCGGGCGAGCTTCTCATTCACAAAGCGTAAACGCAGCACCCGCTGCGCTTCCGGCGTTTCAGGGAATTGAAAGGCCCGGCGCAGTAACACGAGGGCATCGCCGTCAATTTTAAAATCGCCGGGTGTGGCAATATAAGCAACCTCACGGTAGCCGTTATCAAGCAGTGCCAGTTTGACTTGCTCAAGGGTGAGATTATCATCAACACGGATACTCTCAATCCGGCTGTACACTTCCGCCGGCAGTTGCCAGATATGCCCGTCCATTTTGGCACGGATTTTACCGTCTAAATAAATGCCGTAAAGCCCGACACAACACGCACCCAAAAGCATCAATTTCAGGCAGGTCGGAATGATGTAAGGCTTTTTCGCCGACTGTTCAGGCTGATCCTGTGGTTGTTTTTCCGTATTGTTTGACATTGTTTGACCGTTGATTAGGTAAGCGGTCAGATTTAGTAAAAAAATTGCAAAATCCGCCCGCCTGTGATCCCATTATTCCAAACTGATAGCGTCTTTGATTTTCTTTAACGCTTGATTTTCCAACTGACGCACCCGCTCGGCAGAAATGCCGTATTTAGCGGCAAGTTCGTGTAATGTCGCTTTATTATCGTCTAACCAGCGGGTTTTGATAATATCTTGACTGCGTTCGTCTAACTGTGCCAACGCATAGGCAAGCTGGGCAGTCGCCCGCCCCGTATGCTCCTCTTCTTCCAGCTCATCGGCAAAATTGGAGCTGTCGTCTTCAATATACATTGACGGCACATAGGCTTCATCGTCCGTTTCGCCCACCGGTAGATCAAAGCCCATATCTTGACCGGTCATACGGGATTCCATCTCTTTCACATCTTCAGGGGTAACGCCCAAATCGTCCGCGACTTTCTGAATTTCTTCCTCGTTGAACCACGCCAAACGCTGTTTATTTTTGCGTAAATTAAAGAACAGTTTGCGTTGGGCTTTGGTAGTGGCAACCTTGACAATCCGCCAGTTACGCAGCACATATTCGTGAATTTCCGCCTTCACCCAATGCACCGCAAACGAGACCAAACGCACCCCGACTTCCGGATTAAAGCGTTTTACCGCCTTCATTAAACCGATATTGCCCTCTTGAATCAGATCCGCCAACGGCAAGCCGTAGCCCAGATAGCCACGCGCGATATGCACCACAAACCGCAAGTGCGACATAATCAACTGCTTGGCAGCGTCCAAATCTTCATCATAGTAGAACCGTTCGGCAAGCTCTTTTTCTTGATCCGCCGTTAAAATCGGGTATTGGTTTGCCATCCGAATATATCTGTCAAGGTTTCCCCCTTGCGGCACAAGCATTGTATTGGCAAGGGCAGGGTGATTGGCATCATCATTCCCTTCCAGCAGTTCCACTTCGTCCGGCTCGATAATATCGACCTCATCGAGCTGTTTTGGTGCGTTATCCTGTTTCATTCTGTTCTTTATTTGCAAAAATGTTGGCAGATCTTACCGCTTTATAATAGAAATGCCAAACGGATAAATTATACGATGTGCCTAAAGCAACGACATTTTTTAAAGATTGTCATATTTTATACTTTCTGCTTGATTTTTGCCCATTCTCGGTAGATACTGCCGCCGTTCCCTTAGTCAGTGGAGATTGCATATGCGCATCACTCTTTCTCGTCGAACCTTTTTATTAGGTTTAAGCGGAACCGCCGCTCTCGCACTCAACCCTCAACTAACCTCGGCAAACGGTTTTCAGCTATATTCCGCTAGCGAACCTCGTCCCCCCAAACGATCCAATAAGCACTATTTTGCCTTTGATACCGGTATTTATGCCGCCAATAAAATGCAAAATATGCGGCTGAAAATGGGGGAGGTCAAAAAAGATCAACGTAATCCTCTGTTTATTGACGGGATTAACGAAGATCCGCCTAAACGCTGGGAACCTCGAATAGACAACGGCTATCCCAACGTTATCCTTGATGATAAAGGCATTTATCACTGTTATTACACACTGTTTGTTGTTGATCCGTCCTTTACCAATACACCGCGCACTCAACGTGCCAACCAACCTTATGCGGCATCACGGGATCGCCAAGTCGGGCTTGCTTACGCACGCTCAACAGACGGCATTCACTGGGAAAAACCCGAATTGGGCATTGTCGAATTTGAAGGCAGCAAAGCCAATAACTTACTGATGCGTGATGTTGCCGGCACGGGCGTTTTGTTTGAACCGAATGACCCCGACCCGAACAAACGCTTTAAGCTGATTACACGCAAACAGAAAGAACGTAAACTTGCCGTGGCATTTTCTGCGGACGGTATCCATTTCTCCGAGTTAATTGAGTGGAAAGCATATAGCCCGAAAATCGGGGCGGACTGTCATAATGCTGTCTTTAAAGACAGCCGCACCAACCAATATATCCTCACCACCCGTCTTTGGGCAAGCAACTTCCGCGTGCTTGCTATTTCGCGTAGCGATGACTTCATAAATTGGTCGCCTTTACACGAAGTGCTACGCGGACAAGGCTACGAAGAACAAGTCTATTCAATGCCCGTCTTTGAACATCACGACATCTATTTCGGTTTCGCCTCGATTTACAAACAGGGCGATAATACTCAAATGGATTGGGATACCGTTAATCTTGAGCTTTATTGGTCAACCAACCTCACCGAATGGAACAAAGCCGTCCCTGATCATAACATCCTCATTCCTGCCGGCGCCGGACAGGATAAATACCTCGAAGGCGAATTTGACAGTGCCACACTCTTTGCTGCGCAAATGACCGCCGGCGATAACCGCCTTTATTATACCGGCGGCAAAGGGAGACACCGCGGCTGGCGGGATATAGGCTTGGGACTGGCGTATATCGATAAAAATCGGCTTGCCGGAATGGTTGCCCGTTCGCCACAAAAACCAATGAGCTTTGCAACAAACGGCTTATATTTTCACGGTGAAACGCTGCAAATATGGGCAGATGTCATACAGGACGGTTCATTACACATCAGCATTGACGGCAAAACAGGGTTTGAAGCCGAAAACTGCCAACTGGAAAAATTACCGTCCGGTGCTTATAGCGTCAGTTGGAAAGGGCAATCTCTTGTCCAAGCCAGCAAAAATGAAAAACGCGGGATCTCGCTCAGCATTGTTGCAACTAACAGCATATTTTGGGGACTTAGCGGCGAATTTGAAATGGATGAAAGCCGCTATTGGCGAGGTTAGCCGAGGCAAGCGGTCGGTTTGACAAAAAATTTTGCAAATCCGACCGCTTTCCATTAGAATTGCGACACTTTTGGGGCTGATTCTGGATTCGACGGGATTAGCGAAGTCCAAGGTGCACGTCGAGGTGCGGTAGGCCTCGTAAACAAACCGCAAAATAATAGTCGCAAACGACGAACAATACGCTTTAGCAGCTTAATAACCTGCCTTAAAGCCTTATCGCCTCAGCTTCCGCTCGTAAGACGAGGAGTCCGATAAGTCACCCAAAACGAGATCGTGTGGACGCCGCCGTTTGAGGATCGAAACACTAAATTAAATCAAACTAGCTTAGTTATCGCGTGTCTGTCCGCAGTGGCTAAGTGAAATCAAAGACCGACTAAACGTGTAGTGCTGAAGATGGAGTAATTTCGGACGGGGGTTCAAATCCCCCCAGCTCCACCAAATCAACTTCCGACCAAGTCCTAACAGATACTTCAAAGCCTTGAAAATCAATAATTCAAGGCTTTTTTATTGTCCTGTGCGTTCCTATCCGAACCTACCAAATCCTAGACTTTTAGTAGTACGTTTAGTAGTATCACCTCCCAAAGTGTGAAATAACGTACTACTAAAAACGTTTCAACCATTGATATATAAGGCTTAGGCGTGTTTTAGTAGTACGGTAGGGGGAAGAATGGCACGTACTACTAAACCGCTGACAAATACCGAAATTGAAAAATCCAAAGCAAAAGAGGGCGATATAAAGTTACAAGACGGGCAAGGGCTTTATCTTTTGGTAAAAACAAATGGCTCGAAATTGTGGCGGTTTAATTACTATAAGCCATTCAGCAAGAAGCGAACAGAAATAGCTATTGGACGTTACCCTGATATATCCCTTCAACAAGCACGAGAAATAAGGGAAGGATACCGGGCGTTGCTTGCTCAAAACATCGATCCGCAATTCCACCGCCAAGCCGAAGAAACGGCAAAGCAGACAGAAATTAACACGACCTTTGAGGTGGTGGCGTTGGATTGGTTCGAATACCGCAAGACACGGGCGAATTTTTCCGCTAACTATGCCAAAGATACCCTACGCTTGATTGAACGAAATCTCTTTCCCCATTTTGCGAAATTGCCTATTACCGCCATTACTGCCCCGATGGCACTGAAAGCCTTTAAGCCGTTACAAGAGCGAGGCACACTCGAAACCCTAAAACGCTCTATCCAAAAGCTCAATGAGATTATGACCTACGCTCTGCATCGGGATATTATCCCGCACAATCCCCTCTCCCATATTTCAAAGGAATTTGACAGTCCAACCGTAGAACACTTTAAAACGATTAAACCCGATGTGTTAATGATCATGCAAAAATGCGCCAGGCTGATGCAGTAAGATCATCGAAAAGTGATCCACTGCATCTTTTGATAAACTCCTTGTTATTTAAACAGGGAATAACCTGGTATGCTTTGCATGGAAAC
>NZ_SPPA01000033.1:0-16555 GCF_004569585.1 Muribacter muris
AGGAAACCATCCAATGACGACTTTCACAATGCGGACAGAACAGGAAATGATGCAGGAATTAGCTCTGATTGCCGTAAAAGAACAAGCTGATTTTATCACCGACGGCACGCAGTACTCTCTACCAAACAGGCGCGGCATCACCTTTGTCTATAATATTGCCTTCTTGGACATTCGATTTATTGACGATAACCGCAAAGACAGTGTCGTTAAATTCACTTCGACACTTGCCCCTTTCGCCCCACCGTTTCACTGTTTACTTTCCGAATTAAACAACGAAGCATAAAGATCTTTTACTTTAAACTTCACTTAAAGGGCATTTTCATTAAAATTTATACACCAAATTATCCTCGTATCTTCCCGCATAACTCACGCTTGTCTGTAATGTGATCCGCTTGTACGAGTCAAAAGCTGCCCAATTCTGCCACTTATCTTGGATCATTGCGTCAATAAACCGGATAAACTCCGATTTGGTTGAACTGAAGAAAATATACGGTGGACGGGTTAAGTGAATCAGCCGTAGGAAATCAATTAAGTCAAAATAGTGTGCCTGCTTATAACTTGCCTGATGTGTGCAGAGATAGGGTGGATCAAGCACAAACAGCGTTTTTGCTTGATGTTGATATTTGGGTAAAAGCTGATGAAACGACTCGCTGACAACTTCCACACTGTCCAAATAGCCGGTGGCTTCGGGATAATCGCTTTTACGCACGCAATGCCAAAAATCCTCATTAAATAATTCATCAAGATTGCTGACTTGTTGCCCGCTAAACAGCAGACAAGCACATAAACAGTGGGCGTCTTTATAGCCGTCAAAGGCGTTGATTGCCTCAATGATTTGCAATTTTTTCGTTTTATCTAACCGCTTGCCTTTCGGCAAATCCGCGACTAAACCGAAAATAATCCGCCGTAAGCGGTTGATGTCAGCGATATATTTCAGCCGTTCGGCGTAACCGTCAAAGTCGTTATAAATTACCCGAGCCAACGTCTTTTTACGCTTTGCCGTATGCGAAAGCAAACCGCTCCCGCCGAACACATCAATAATTGTCCAGCCTTCGCCGTTACCTTCAATATTTTCGTCCAATACTGCCTCAAAATGCTTGAGAAATTGCCGTTTTTGTCCGACAAAGGGTAATGGGGCTTGTTTAAATGTTGCCATAATCGTGTTCTCTATTATGGCGTTCCAGCGTTCAAGACACTCAGACACTCTGATTGATTGGTTAATGAAATGTGTTGAGGGTTTTGCAGCGACCGCATTTGATTTCAATCAAAATCGCTGAACCTTTCGCCAATAACTTGTTACAGCATCGGCATCTAAGTTGAATATGTTGCATTGTTATCGATCCTTTTTATCGGTTCTGATACTATGCTGCCGCCTCGGGACGCTTTCGAGGTATAGCAGCCGTTCAATGCAATGTATCTGCGTTGAGCCGACAAGGGAGTGTGTTCGCTGCACACCCTTGTCGCTATATTTTCCTACGTCATTGACAGCCACCATTCGTCAGGACGCTCAAAATCAGGCAAGTCCGCCCCCGCCAAGAAGTAGAAATCCCGAAATAGGGTGTAGCAATCTTGCCGTCCGTGGATAAATTCCCGCCCGACAAGCGGAGGGATAGTCGGGAAAATTTGCAACTCGCCGTCGCAGACTAACCAAAAATCAAGGCGGCAGTTATCCTGCATTTGTCGGTCGGCGAGAGACAATTTCATTTCACCAAAAGGGTGGGAATGCACTACCGCGATAATCTCGCCTTGACGCTCCGCCCGCACGAAATCGTCAGGGGCAATTTCAAAGTAGTTTTCGGGATCAGTCGCTACATTCTCGCAGGGCAGGAATACCGGCTCGTTGGTCTGATACCTCAAAATGACAAAACCGCAGGCTTCATCAGGCACTGCGGTTTGGCAATAGGTGATAATCTGGTGTTTTAGCGGGTCAGGGATTGGCATTTTTGCTCCGAATAAAAAAGCCTACATGATTAATGTAGGCTAGATTTCTGAAAATTTTTATTTTGTAATATCGTTTTTTTTATCTTCTGTCTTCAAATATTCAAAATCACCAAAATAATTAAAATTAAATAATGATATTGATTCTACTTCGGCTAATCTAATAACATTTCGAAAATATCTTAGATTAACTTCTTCTCTATCTGAATGGTAGGATATATTATGCTTTTCATATACTGAACGATAATTACAATCAAAAGTAATATCTAATTTGTCTTTATCTCTATATCCACTTAAATAGGGGATAATAACAATGTTCTCTAAATCGGCTGAAGAAAACTGGGTACCATCTATAATACCAATATAAACTTTTTTAGATTTTAGAGACACTTTTACAGGTGTTTGAGAGCTCATTGCGGATAAAAGTAGATTAACAATATTATTGGCATTACTCATTTCCTGATAGAGTAAATTCACATTTATTTTTCTTTTCTTTATTTCTTGTTGGCAGATATTCCAAGAACCAAAAGCAATCATAATATGAAAAATATTAATATCATTTGATATGTCTTGTATTAGTAACTCTTCTAATGCAAATTTATTATAGTCCATTCCTAAATAATGAGGTATATTAAGGCAAAAAGACAATATATAGAAAACAAACCAAACTATACTCGCAAATATTGTACCACCAATAACAAATTTGATTCCATGTGAACCTAATAGGACATAAGACTCCCAGCCAGTACTACGTTTTAATTTAAAACGCTCAGGCAGATAATTACTTGAATAATAATATCCAAGGATAAGAACAAGCATAACGAGTAAAATTGCCATTTATTTCTTTTCCATAGAAATTTTTTCTAAAGCTTCCATATGCTTTTTAATATTATCTGCAACTTGTTGATTTTCATAGTTTAGAGAAACATTACCATTTTTGTGAAAAAGTAAAGCCCCATTTTCACTCTCTATAGTATCAGGTACAGATGTAGGGAATAGTCTTACATAAATTCTATCCACTAATTCGTTTGTTTTTCTGACAACAATATTATTTGCGATATGTCCCATCATAACTCCTGAAAAATATCAAAGCTCATCACTAATGATGAGCTTCCTTGCTATGTTGGGTATGTTAAACTACTTTATAGAACTAAACAACAAGAGTAGTGTGATCAAGTTCACAAATTTTGATCTATCAACCCAACTTATTCACCGCAATAAACCCGCCGTAGTTGCGGGTGTTATTACGAAGCTGGCAGCCTCGCAGACAGCCGGAACATTTGTCTTTTTTGGGGTCGGTAGTCGGTTGGTCTTTTTCATCGGCGACTACCGGGCCGTTGTAGCCACACTCCGGTGAGCGATACACCTAGCCGCAGGTTACCAATATCGTGCGGGGGTTAATCACCGCATTGTCCGTTTCGGTCGGTAGCGCAAGGGTAAAGGTGGCGACTTCTGCCGTCAAGGTGGTCAGTTGCTCGATGATATAGTAGCTGACCCGCTCTTGTTGCGGGTCAGCTTCCCGATTGCCGTCTTTGAAATTGACTGCATCAAGAAAACGGGCATAGACCTGCCGCCGCCGAACTACCGCGCCCAATCCTTGATCGAAATTGACCGACAGTGCCGTGATAAAGCCGTCAAAATTGCTGACGGTTAAGGTCGGGCGGTTACTTGGGCCTTGCCCCGATAATTCAAACCCTTCCGCTTTGACTAAAAACGGGGTATAGGTGTTGCCTTGCCAGACTATCGGCTGGTTTAGTTCGTTGTTGCCGGCATAGAAACGGTAGAGTTCACCCCGATCGCCGTTTTTATCCAACACCCCCCGAAAATCGACTTCGTATAGCTCGATTAACGCCGTTTGCTCCAGTTTGGCGAGTTCTAACTGAAATTTTGCGGTGATATTGGCTGTCATAATACCTCCTCAAATTCACAACTAAATTGAATATGGGTTCTGCCGACAGTTTTTGTCCATTTCTGGCAGACCACTTTAATCAGTGAGCTTTGATGGCGCTCCCGAAAATAAAAGGCAGTTACCGCCCCGTGAGTTGCAAAAAAGCGGTCTAAAATGACCGCTTGTTGGGGATTGAGGTTGAATGTCAGCGAATATTTTCGCAATAGGGGATTAAGCCCGTCTGCCCGCCGTTGTTGGTAGCCATCGCCAAACTGATTCACTTTGCGGCGGGGTTCGTTTTCCACCGTAAAACCCGGTTGGGGGCAGAAAGGTAAATGTTGTAATGTCATTTTTACTCCTAATGTAATAAACCACCGACCCGTTTTTCTTTCGCCAGCACCTCCAGCACTTTCGCTTGGATAAGCTGCCCAAGCTGCTTACTTTGTCCGGCTTGTGCTTCCAAATCGGTTTGCGCCTCGCCGCCCCGATCGATATTGACCGTAATGGTAACGGCATTTTGGGTCGCACCTTGCTGACCGCGAAAAGCGCTTTGTATTGCCGGCACTCTCGGCACGGCGACCCCTCCGCCACCGGAAAAGCCCCGTTTGCCGTAGTTAAGGTAATTGAGATAATCCAAGCCGAGTCGGGCTGTGGCTTCTTTGGTGATCACATATTCGCCCCGATGCACAATCCCTGCAGGCGTGTATTTTCCACCGTCTCCGGTATAGCCGCCGGTGGCAAAGCCCATTTGAACGCTTTGTATTGTCGCTACAATATTTGCAGTTGCAGCAGCAACACTTGCCATTGCGGGTAAATTAGCAGGAAACGGGAGTGCTGCTGCATTTGCGATACCTTGTTGGATCTTGATGATACTTTCTGCGATAGCAAAGGCTTTTGATGTAGCAAACATCACCTTATAAATACCGGATTGTTTACCCGCTGCGTTCGCCATTACACCGGCCATTGTGTCGAAAGCACTACTCATCATATTAGCCGATTGGCTGTAATACTCTAGCTCTCGTTGTTGGATCTCATTCTGATATTTTGCCTTAATTTCAGCGCGCCGTTTCTCAAATTCTTCCTCTGTCATTAATTTTTGATCAAGAAATCCTTGAAGTTGAGCCAGCTCTTGTGTTTGCTGATTTAAGATGGCTTGATTTGGGTCATATAAGCCTGCAACCTGATCTCTCACTGATACCGCCGATTTACCCATATCCTGCCCATAAGCCATATTGATTTTATCTCTGGCATTTTGAGCATCCTCATTTGAAATCGTCCCGCGGCGTTGAAGCTGATCGATTTCATATAGGGCTTTTACTTGGGTAAGTTTTGCTTGCTCTTTGTCTAGATAACGGGCCGCAATCTCAAAACGTTCACGGGAAAAGCGTTCGGCAATTTGTTTTCGGGCTTCATCGGCTTCTTGTTGAGAAACCACACCGGTTTTGAGATGCTTTTCTAATTCTTTGAGAGTGCGTTGCTCATTTAAGGTAATAGAGGTAACGGCATCTGCATTCGCCCGTTTTAATTCATCGTAGTAACTTTCCCATTCACCTCTTAATTCCTTTTTCGATTTTGACTGTTTGGGTTTCTTTGGTTTTGCTGCATCTTCTTTCAGCTTAATTTGCTTTTCAATCGTTTGGACTTTCTTATCTTCTTCAAAAAGACCCTCTATTTTTTTGCCCATCTCAAGCATTGTATTAAGCTGATCGGCAGAAAGACTGATTGCCGTGGCTGCCGCTTGAGCAGCTGCGACATCACCATTGGCAATAGCATTAAGTACTTCGGAATATTGGGCTCCTTCAACGCCAAGCACATCATATAATCCGGCTAAAACATAAGAGGCTTTGGCGTGTCCTTTACTTTTTAGGGTCAGAATTTCTAAGCGCTGCTGCATTGTTTGAGATTTTGTATTTAATTTTTCTAATGCCTTTGCCAAATCTAAGGTTTTATTTGCAGCGGTATTTGCTTGATTTGCCGTATCGGTTAGGGTCTCTGGAATACCTGCTAAGATCCATTCAGTATTACCAGCATCGACACCGAGCATTTTAAATTTTTGGCGAACATCATCGAGATTTTTGCCACTGGCGAGCATTGTTCTTGCTAATGCATTTAGCTGATTTTCCAAAACGGAAAAATCAATGTTGGCATTTTCTTTTAATATTGTGATTTTATCGTTGAGTTCTGCGATTTCTTTTTTAGCACTTTCGGGTACTTGTAATCCTGCTAAATGCCAATTATTTCCTAACGCTGTAATATCGGACTGTAACTGCCTGATTTGGACATTATAATTTTCAAGCTCAGTCATTTGTTGAGAAATTTTAAGTGATAAGGCTGCGGCACTTAATCCCTCATAACTTTCTTTTAATCGGTCGTTTGCACCTGCTGTATCTAAGGCTTTTTGACGAGCCAGTTCGGATTGTTGATAAAAATAGAATAATGCGCTGCCGGCAATAGTTGCGGCACCTAGGGGACCTCCTAAAAGAGATAAGATGTTTTTTAGCCCTTTTGTCGCTGTTGCAGCCAAATTATTTGCTGTCGATAAATTTCGTTTAGCGGTTGCTTCAGCATTTGTTAAACTCTCAACTAAAATAGACTGTTTTGCTATTTCTTTTTGTAGTTGAATATGCCCCTGTTTTGTTCTAATTAAGGTCTCATACTGTTGTAGAGTGGCTAGGCGTGTTTGTGCCGCTTGTCTCATTGCAGCTGCTTTAGCATAGATTGCCTCTGCTTCTTGTTTATGAAACAGAATATTTTTAGCGCTATTTAAGCCGATTTTACCGACTTCCAAAGCATATTTGCTGATATGACCAATAGCTAAAGCACCAATAAATAAGCCAGCATATTTCACTGCAGATTCAAGATTTTGTGCTAAAAACTCAATACTATTTGCTAAATTTTGAGTAACTCCCCAAGCCTGATCTGTTTCACCAACAAATTTAGTAAAAGCATTTTGTAAATTCGTGAATGAACCCGAAATAGTTTTTAAGCGATTGTCAAAATCACTATTGACTTGATTTTTTGCTTTCTCCAAGCCAAGAATGACCTTCTCAATACTTAGCTCACCTTTTGCTCCCATCTCTTTGAGCTCAGCAGTAGATACTTCCAACCCTTTAGCAATGGCATCTGTTAATCCGGGGATTTGTTGCATTATTGAATTGAGGTCTTGTCCTTTTAACGAACCTGCTGCAAGAGCTTGTCCAAATTGAGTTAATCCTCGTTGAGCTTCATCAGCACTGGCTCCAGACATTGCTACGGCTTTTGATACAGTTTCAGTCAAAGAAGCTACTTTGCTTTGGCTTAACCCAAGACGATCAGCATTTGAAGCAAAACGGGTATAAACATCGGACGTGGCACTCATTGCTTGATTGGTTCGCTGGGAAATATCAAAAATTGTTGCCATTGCTTGAGATTGTTTAGATTGAGAATCGGTAACTAAAGCAATTTTATTACGTAGCTCGGTATATTTCTCTGCACTATCTAAAGCAGTAGTCCCTATTTGCTTCAAATAACCGGCAGCAGTAGGTGCAACACTAAATAAATTTAATTTACTTAGATTTTTAACAGCTTGTTCGATCTTTAATAATTGGTTTTGAGTCTGCTTAGCAAATTTACGTGCTTCATATTCGGATTTATTTAATCCTTGTATAAACTCAACAGAATTTAGACCAAGTTCAATATTTAATTTACCAAAACTCATATTTTCTCCATAAAAAAAGCCCGCATATAAATGCGAGCTTTGGTTAAAAAATAATGACTATTTTATAGGTGATCTCCAGCCTTTTATGCCACCGTAAATAAATAGGCACATAAGCCAACCGATAAACCACTTAATACCATTATATTCCCATAAATAGAATAAGCTAACAATACCCCTAATAACCATAGAGATAAAAAGGAAGAATGCGAGATATATTTTCAATGAGCCAGCTATAGCCCAACCTAAAAAGTTGAATGTCTCTTTCATATATCTCCTCCTGTCTAAACTCTTGATTTCATAGTTTATTGATTACGCTAGCAATTTATAATATTTATGTTAAAAACTCAAGCGATTTTCTTAAATCATAGAGCTTTCTATTAAGTAACATTCTAGCTTCTTTACAGAATATTCCTTTCTGACAACATAAATTAAAAAGCCACTCATCAATAGGAAATCTCAAAGTAACATCACCTTGATAAAAATATAAAACAACAGATGGAAAAGGTGTATTTTCTAACCACATTTCAATATCTTTATACATTGATTTTCTCCCATAAAAAAAGCTCGCATTCAATATGCGAGCTTTGTTTTGATTTCAAATTATCAGTTTACTTACGCTGGCTTCTACTGCGTAATCTTTGATAGAGTTCTGGGTCTTCTCTTTGAGATTGTCTTGCTGCATTTGTCCATCCTGCGATAACAGTGATAATAATGGCAACAATAAAAATAAACTTAAAAGATAACCCTACGGTATCTGTTAGAAAGCTCAGAACAGCCATTCCTGCAAGGGTGATAATACCGATCATCACAATCAAACAGATAATGCTAAATATCGAATCCGAAAAAAATTTCAAATCATCTTTCATTTTACCCTCCCAATTTCCAATAAGAACATAAGGTTATAAGCGGTCTATTTCAAGCGAAAATTTGTAAATTTTCAAGCTAAGACAGCATTGTTCGGATCAGCGTGCCCGCAACTTGTTTGATGACGTCAAAGGACAAGTTGAGGCTTTTGGTTTGCACGGTTGATTTCACTTTGTTCCATACGCTGTCGTTGCGAATGTTATCCAATAGCTCGTGTCCCTGCCAAGTGAGCGAAAGGGCGGCAAAATCTTCTTGTTCGGCATCTGATACATCTTTCACCTCAATTAAGCCAGCGCTTTGCATCAGTTTGTAATGATAAGCCACTGTCATTGGACCGTAGCCCCGTATCGCACTGCTTTCAAGCCAACTTGTACCGTCGGCTTTTTCTTCCAGTTTGATTAAAATTTTTCGGATTAAATCCCAATTTCTTTTCATCGAATCCTCTTTGGCTGTTTGCTAGACCGCTTGCCTAGACAAGCGGTTTATTTCAGCAGAAATTTGTCAATTATTGCTGCAAGCGGTCGGTTGATATAAAATTTTTGCAAAAATTAGAAACTTGCAATCCGTTTTGGCTTCGGCTCTTCAAGCAGGCTTAACATTCCCTTGACGAACATTATCCGCTCGCTTTTGGCGTGAATGTATTTTTTTGCTTTGTCGAGAGCATTAGCAGCCGGCATATTGAGGTTGTAGAGGTAATAACCGCCCAGCTCGTTATCAATCTACTTGGCAATATTAGGGGCTTGCGTTCTTAACCGTTTGCCCAGTTCATACGCAAGGGAGTGAAACAGATTGACGATGATGTGTAATGCTTCTTCGTCTGCTTCCACCTCCGCAAGCGGTAGGTTTGGTTGCGGATTTTGCAAACGTTCGGCTTTGCCCTTAAACCAGTAATTCGCTAGGGCTTTGTAGCACTCTTTTTTGTACATTATCAGCGTGTCTCGGATTTCAGGTTTTACCCGTTTAACATCAATGCCAAATAGCCAGCCGTTAAGGTAGTCTATCGGGAGGCAGATCATTTCACGATTTTTTCCGTCTTCGGCAACTATGATCGTGATGATCATAGTTGAACTTAATACATCATCACGTTTAATTCTAAGCAGTTGAGGTTCCCAAGCTAAACCGATATTCTCACAAATGGGTTTCATTGCAGTATAGAAAATACCGCCTTTTTCAAAAGTTACTAAAGATTGGTTATGGAATTGGATTGTTGAAAGTTGAGTAGTCATTTTGATACCTATGGTTTTTTAGTTAGTAAAAGATCACTCAATAGGGTGATCGGGCTTCAACTACTGTCCATAGAAACAGCGGAACTTATTTCCACGAGGGTATTGTATTAGGTTCTCTCGACCCGATCATAGATGGTACTATGAAATTTATAATGGCGGTAAATTTCACAGATTTTAGGAATAAAAAAGCCGCTATGCTTACGGGTGCGGATTGCCGCTATGGTTTTAGTAGTGGGATGACTATAAAACAAAACCCTATTGGTTGTCAATAGGGCTTTATAAAATACTTTATTTTGAACAGCTCTGTATATATCCTATGGCTTCATTTATTGATAGAGGAGTATAGTATCCATCATATTTAGATAATAAAATCTGTTTATTTTGAATTGAAAATAAATAATGATTTCTTAATTTACCAGCTTGGACAGCGCCTATAAATATTTCTGTTTTATCAGAAAAATCATTTACGGATATTCTATCTGGTCTAAACTCATCAAGTTTATCTAATAAACAAGATTTTAATTCATCCCTTGATTTATCTGAGCTATATACTTGTTTAGGTAAGTTTCTCATCTCTTGTGGAGAAATACCACAGCTACTAAGTAATACTAAAAATAGTGGCAAAACTAATAGTTTTTTCATTTAAAATCTCCGTAAGAAAACAGGTTGCTATTTTACCTCAATCCTAAAAAATTTCTGTGAGGTAGATCGCACATTGGAAAGGATACCTATTTGGGTTATGGAGAGCCAATAAAAAAGCCTGCTTTGTAAACAGGCTTTTAAAATGTTAATGTTTCGCTAATTTATTTGCCATATATGCCCAACTGAGCATTACGATTGCGAATACGGCTAATCCGAATGTTAATCCCATTATTGTATCTCCTCTTTCATTTTCCTAAATCGACGCCCTGCAAATAAGCCACCGTAAATGCCTAGACCAAGTAATACTGTGTTGAGTAGTTTGATTGCAATAGGGTCTTTGCCGTATAGAATAACAGGAATGGCTAAAATTGCAACTTTGGCAATATCAACAGAGAGTTTTGCCCAATCGTCTAGTGTCTCTTTTTCAAATGGACGCTTTGTTATATTCCACATAAATGATATCCCTCTTTATTTTCTTATTATATGTTAATTCCAATAAATATCAATCTAAGTGGATAGGGGAAATTGTGATAATATAAGTAGTTTCCAAAATGGAAACATCTCAACCGTTCGGAGAAACCGAACAGTTGAAAGTCGCGGTTATAAATTAAAGAACAGTTCCATTTGCTGAATTTGGGCAAACTGTTTGTCCAGTTTCTGCTTTTTTGCCTTGCAGCCTTGTAGATTGCTGCCGCATTGGTGGGCATAATGTTGGTATTCGGCTTTGGCTTTTTCCCATTCCGCCATTTTGTGTTTGACTTCATCTCGGCGGGCGACACCTTCCGTCCAGTATTCCCACAATGCAAGGAAACACTCTTCTTGGTAATTTTCCAAACGTGCCTTTAAATCTGCCCGCACTTTGTTTGGGTTAAGGCTAAACAGCCAGCCGTTGAGTTTTTTGATAGGGATACACAACATCTCGTACTTTTTACCGTCTTTTCCAGTTGTGGTCATATGACCACAACTGAATTTTTCAGATTGTGAGGTTAATTTTCTATGTTGGACTTTCCAGTCTAATCCAATCCCTAATACAATTTCACGCATTGCTACATAAGGCACGCCGTGGTTATCGACTAAAGTAACTTCTTGACCTAAAAAATTGACTTTTAATGCTTGCATACTAACTCCTCTATTCCTACAAAAAGACCCCGTAAGCAGTGGTGAGTAGGAATGGAAACACCATTTTCGAGTGTACTTTTCTAGCTTACAGGGCATAAAAAACCCGATCATCTTTTGGTGATCGGGTTGGAAATAGGGTGATATTTCAACCTTGTTACAGGCTCGGCGGCTGCCGATTGATTAACGTTTGGAGAGGTAATCCGCTACGCCGTCATCGAACTCGTCCGACTCGGTGTCAGCAATCGGGGAATTAAAAAACGGCATAAAATCCGCCAGTTTGGGGATTTCACCTTTCGGATCACGGTTGATCATCGCCAAAATGTGTGCCGTTTGGGCGGCACGGTAGTCCTCCCGCCATAAGCCGAACGGTTGTTCTTGGTAGAAGCGCTGGTATTCGAGAAAATGGCGTTCCGGCATTTGTTCGATTTCGGCGAGGGTTTTACCCAGTGCCAGCGAAAGGGTTAGTTGGAACTTTCGCCGTTCGCTGAGGCTTTTGGGCCGTCCACCGCCTTGTTAAATTCGATGATGATGTGGCTGTCGAGGGCGGCAATCGCATTCAGATCGTCCACGCTGTCGGGGTTGAACAGTAATTCGCCGTGTTCGTCGCATAAGCGGGAGGAGAGGGCTTGCGGTAAGCGGTATTTTGCACCGAAACGATCGAGCTGTTCGTCAAAGCGGTCATCGTCTTCTGCCGGCAGGGCATAGCCCTCTTTTTCGGCTTGCTGAATCAGCCAGTGGCGAAATTCAAAGACCTGTTTATTCATATCGCCCACGGTCATTGCCCGCAGGTAGTAGGTGTCGCCGTTGATGACGAGGGTTTGCAGCGCCGGTTTATTGGCAAGCAGTTTGTCGCGTAAAGTCATTGGAAATCCTTGTAAATTTTGGAAAGAAAACGACCGCTTAAAAGCGGTCGGTTATGGGCGTTTTTTGTCAATTAGACAGGGAGCAGATAATCCCGCCCCGCCGGTTTAATCGAGACCGAGCCTTCGTACTTGCCTTTTACTTCGCCGCTAAAGCCGTTGCCGGATTCAATAAAGCCACGGCCGTAAATTGTGCCTTGGGCTTGGCTGAGTTCGAGCTTGAACGGGAAAGTCTCTTTGTCGTAGAACAAGCTGCGCAGGCGTTTTTGCATTTCAGTGCTTGGGGCGTAGAAGAAGCTCAATTTGAGCGAACCGAACTCCAATTCGCCCGGCTCGGTTTCCGTGCCTTCGGAGCAGACGGTTGTAACATCTTCGGTAGTCAGCGTGTCTTCTGATTTTTCGATATTTTTGATCGCACAGAATTGATTTGACCATTGCACCCGCGCGGCTTTCACTTGGGCGTAGTTGGTTGGCAGGTCTTTGCCTGTCCAATCGACTTCCTCGGCAAATTTGACTTTATCACCTGTAACGGATAACACAGGATAGATACCGTCTAAGCTGCCGGCGCCGCTGATTTCGATCGCGTCCCCTTTTTGATAGCCGCTTTGTGCCACGGTGATTTCTTTCGTATTGAGTGTGATTGCCGTAATGGGCTTTTGGGCTTCACGCCCGGTGCCGATACGGAATTTTGTGCCTTTAAACGGCGTGGTTTTGGTTGCCATTATGATGCCTCCTCATAGGCGATGGTGTAGTGGAAAATACGCCGATGTAATCGGGTATCGCTTTCATAATCGCTCCAATCCGAGACACGTTCTGCAAAAGTGCAGGCGGTTTCGACCGCTTGCATCACGGGTTTACGCAGCCGAAAGATGTCGTCAGGATTGGGGCTGTATAGGTCAATTTGCACCGAAAAATCGTCTAAATCCCCGTCTTCTAAGGCAGAGTTCGGGTTGATATGGGCGAACTGATAGACGATAACGGGAAATGCCCGTTGGGTTTCGGGAATGACTTCATAAAAACAATGCCCTGCCACCACTGGCGACAAGGCATTGAATAGGGTGTGTCGGATCATCGGTTGCCCTCTTTGATAATTTCATCGCGTAACGTGTCGATAATCGCTTGGGCGGCACGTTGTTTGCTTTGTTCAAACGCCGGGCGCATAAAGGGTTTTGGTGCCATTTTACTGGTGCCGAACTCGACAAATCGCCAGTAATACGGATCGTTTGGGTTTGCCCGTCCCGATTGACCGCTTTTGTCTTTGAATTTGCCGATTTGCTTTTTGCTTAACCCTTTTACCCAAATGATCGTCTCGGTTTTACCGTTTCGTTTTATTTTGGTGCGGGAACGAATGGCTTTTTTCAGCGTACCGGCTTTACGGTGGGGGACTTTTTGTTGCAGAACGGGGGCATTGTCCCGTGCTTGCTCCCGTACAATCGCCCCGCCTTGACGCATTGCTTTGACGGCGATCCGATTACTTGCTTTACGCCCCAAATTCCGCATTGCTTTGCCCAGTTGGTTTAAGCCGTCAATCTTGACGGTGATGCTCGCCATAGGTTAGCTCCTTACACTGTAATAACAGGGTACGATTTCGGGATTGATAGTTGATGACCGACACAATCTCAAAGGTTTGACTACCAAATATGACCCGCATTGTGTGGTCAATATCCGGTAGGTAACGTAACCAAATTTGCGTGGTCGCTTCGCTGTGAATTTGCTGTGCCGCAAAAAACTCTCGACTTGAGAGCGGTTGAACCTCCGCTCAAACGTGATGCACATCGTGCCATTCGGCAACGGTCGCTCCATAGTCGTTTGGGCGGGAATGTGGCTTCTGCAGGCGGATACGGTGGCGTAATTTGCCGATTTGCATTTATACCCCTATTCGCCGATACGGTTGGATCAACCGCCATACGCCCAGTTCAATTTCTTTGGTGATCGTCCCGATTTGAACCGCTTCTCGGTGTTCATACCAATGGGCAATCGTCATCAGCATTGCTTGCATTATGGCGGTATTGAAAAGCTGACCTTGCGGGTCGTCTTCCGGCAGGGTTTTAGCATACACACGGCGGTCTAACTGGCTTTCGATGTAGGTGTGTGCCGCCAACACGTAGCTTTCGAGCAGCTCGTCTTCTACATCGTGTTCGATCCGACAATGTTGTTTGATAAGGTCAAGGGAAATCAGCATTGGGTTATCCAAAAGAATGCCCCGATAAATCGGGGCTTAGGGTTATTTTGCCGCTTTCTTCGCCGCCAATGTGCCTTTTACAAAGGATTCCGGGCGGTAAATGGCGAGCGCCAAGCGTTCTTCGCAGAGAATGGTGACTAAGTTTTTCACAAAGTCGTCCTCATTCTCGGTGGACACGGCAATGCCGGATTGCTGGCGATCGAAAAGCTGCGCCCCCAGATTGAATGCACCGGTTAAGAACTCACCGCTTGCCATTGCCTGTGTTTGGACGACCGGCACACCCCATAGGGTCGGTTGGGCAAGACTTTGCGGATTGCCGATGATGTGGCGACCTTGGGCATCTTTTTCCAACTCGATTTTTGCCCAGTCGATCGGATTTAGCACAAAGCCGTTAGACGGGTATTCGGCTAAAATCACCTGCAATAAGGCTAAACGAAGCTGGTCAATAAGGGTGTAGTTGGCAAGCCCTGCCGGATCAGCAAAGGTTTGCGCTTGGGTCATTAAACCGGTGAGGCTACCTGCCGTCCCATCACCACTTAACAGCATACGGTCTTCTTTGAGTTTTAAACCGTAGGTTAAACGCCCGTTGATGTAGCTTTCCAACATTGGTGCATCATCAAGGATTTGGCGCGAGGCTTTGACAAAGTGGGCGAGGGTTCCCGTTCTTCGGCACGCTCACGAGCTTTGCCTTGTTTGCATTTGTCATACATATTGACAAGTGCTGTGATAATCCCGATGGCAAGGCTCAATACCATTAAATTTTGCTGGTCGCCCAACCACGCTAACACACCTGAGAAGCCAGACCACCACATACTTTGATTGCCTGCATCTTTGAACATTGTTTTCATACTCCACCTCGTTTTTGAGGCAATAAAAAAGCCCACGGCCTAGCGTGAGCTTGTGATTTGGTTCTGCTAGAATAAGGTTCCCCAACACATAAACTAGCAGAGGTTTAAAATGAAAATTTTTTCTAATTATCATACTGTAATAGTTATTCATTCAGCATTCATATTAATAATTCTTACACTTCTGAAAAATTATGGTACTAACTTTTTCTTTACTATTGAGATACTCCCTGTTGCTTTTTGGATATTTGTACGAAGTAAAATTAAATTAGAAGATAATTCTATTCATTATATTGTAGCTATTTTATATTTCGGTATAGCTATCACTATAGCAAGCCTGAGTTTTGAAGAGATTAAGATGATTATAAATGATCTTAATTTTGATGCTTATTTTCATAATAAAATACTTCTAAATGTCTTTGGTTGGGTTGGCTTACCATTATGTGTAACTGAACTAATCAAAACAGCACAATTTAAAAAAGATAATTAACAAAAAGCCCCGATTGGCTAAACCAATCAGGGCGTTAAAAACTTTTGCGTATTGCAGTTGCTCAAACTGCAACATAACTAATATGCTATACTTTAAGCCTCAATTTGCCAATATTTGCAGATTAGAAACCAGCAACCTGTTTTTTCTTAGATAATAAAGTTTGCGGTATGACCTTATGGATAAAAGGATCGATAATATGGTTAAACTCGTGAGCAAGATCGTAACCTTTTGCTGCCAAGTCGTTACGCTGATAGCGGGGTAAGCCAAGACTTTTAAATAATTGACGATGGCAAACTTCCACTTCTTTAGCAAAGGCTTTAGCCCTTGTAAGATATTTTGCAATCCATACAGCTTGTTCATATGAAATAACAATATCTAGTTTAGGCTCTTCCGCAAGCGGTAGGTTCGGTCGGGGATTTTGCGAACGTTCAGCTTTACCTTTGAACCAGTAATCCGCTAAGGCTTTGTAACACTCTTTTTTGTACATTATCAGTGTTTCTCGGATTTCGGGTTTTACTCGTTTCACATCAATGCCAAATAGCCAGCCGTTGAGATAGTCGATAGGGAGGCAAAGCATTTGTTGCTCACCACCATTTGTAGGTGTTCTTATGATAAGAACACCTTGGTTTAGCACTTCATCACGTTTAATTCGTTCATATTGAGAGTGCCATGCTTGTCAATGATCTTCCAAAATTGAACCACAAAGATCCTTTAAAAGTGATCCACTTTTATTATTTCTTAATTACGATGTTTAAATCGATAAGATTCATTACCCGTTTCTAAAATATGGCAATGGTGAATTAA
>NZ_SPPA01000034.1:0-14247 GCF_004569585.1 Muribacter muris
AGTCCAGCCGGTCGCACCATTCTACTTATCACGACCTTTCGTAACTTCTCTTTAAACTCTTATAAATCAAGCACCTAAGCCTAATTTAGTCCTTTTTACCTATCGTTATTTATCGCTTTTTTTCGTTTTTAACCGTGAATTTTAGGAACACAGTTAGGAACACGGGTTATAATATTCTAAATTCTGTGTTCCTAAAAGGTAAAATTTTATGGCAAGAGTAACCAAACCATTAACTAATACCGAAGTAGAAAAAGCCAAACCTAAAGATAAAGATTACAGCCTTATGGACGGTCAAGGATTATTTCTAAGGGTTAAAACAAACGGCAGTAAAACTTGGCTATTCAATTACTATCGCCCGATCACAAATAAACGCAATAATTTAGGTATTGGTACTTACCCTGAAATCTCTATCGCTCAAGCCCGTGCTATGCGTGAAGAATTTCGGGCTTTATTAGCCCAAGGCGTTGATCCGCAAATTCATCGGCAAGAACAGGAAAACCAAAAATGCCGGCAAAATGAAAATACGTTTTTCAATATCGCTGAACGTTGGCGGGTAAAACGTGTCGGCGACGTTGAGCCGCTGACAATGGAAAAGAATTGGCTACGCTTAGAAAAGCATTTGTTCCCAAAACTAGGGCATTACCCTATCAACCATATCGAACCAATGCACATCATTCACAGCCTACAACATTTAGCAGCCGAAGGGAAAACAGACACCCTGCACCGTATCATCAGGCTTGCTAATCAAATCCTAAATTTTGCCGTTAATATTGGCTTACTCAAATTCAATTACTGCGAAAAGGTCGGGGAAGCCTTTAGTAAAAAACCAAAAGTACATAACCCTGCTATTCACCCTAGCGAACTCCCTAAATTTCTCTCTGACCTCAATAATTCTAATCGAGACTTCACCACTAAAATTCTTATTCAATGGGAACTACTGACAATGGTTCGCCCGGCAGAAGCCGTCAGCGTAGAATGGACTGAAATTGATTGGCAAAATAGTCTTTGGACTATTCCTACCGAAAAGCTAAAAAAGACTAAGAAAAAGCAAGTAGATCACATCGTGCCACTCTCTCGCCAAGCGATCGCATTACTGGAAAAGATGAAAACAATATCTGGTTCAAAAAAGTTTGTCTTCTCCCATTACAGCAAACCTAATCAATCTATGAGTAAAGAAACTGCCAATAATGCGATCAAGAAAATGGGCTATGCAGGACGACAAACAGCCCACGGATTAAGAGCGATTGCCAGAACCTATTTAGCAGAACAAGATATTAGTTATGAAGTAGCGGAAGCCTGTTTAGCCCACCAAGTAGGAAGCGAAGTTAGTCAAGCCTATAACCGCTCAAACTATCTTGAACAACGTAAACCCGTAATGCAATTATGGGGCGATTATGTGGAGCAATGCTCTATTCGATCGACCCTTGCCAAGTAACATTTAGCCCTGTTTGATACGGGGCTTTTTTTATTCCTAAAATATTTCTTTTTATTTTTTACTCACTTTCTCACTTTCTCACCTAAAAAAGAAATAAATATTTGATATATATAGAGAAAATAAGAGGTGAGCAAAAGGTGAGAAAGTGAGTATCTCAAATAACCATTTGAGACAGCCAAAATGGTTTAGAAAAAGTTTTGTAAATTTAGCTTTCGTGATTTGTCGTAGATTATCGCTCAAAATCTAGGCTATTTACTCCCGCCTTTTTGTCCTTATATTGCTCTATGGGCTTATTCAAGCCGTCTTAATTAAGATGATTTTAAGGATACCATTATGTTTAAAAAATTATTGGCACTACGCCAACAAAAAACACAATTAACCGATCAAATGCGTTCATTATTGGAAAATGCCGATAAAGAACACCGTTCTTTAAACGAAGACGAAGCAGGCAAATTTGATACGCTGAAAAAGCAGGCTGATGAAATGAAAAAAGAAATCGAACGCTTAGAAACAGTGGTCGAGGAAGAAAAAAATGCAGAAACCGACAAAGGCAGCGAGAACAGCGAAAATCGCAGCCGTCAGACATTAGGCAATGCAGAACTGCGCCACTGGTTAAAAACGGGTGAAACCCGTGCCTTAGCGACCAATACCAACGGCGGGGCGGACGGTGGCTATTCAGTGATCCCGCAGTTAGACAAAGCGGTAATGCAACGTCTGACCGATGACAGTGTAATGCGTCAGATTGCGAATGTGGTGCGTTTGCCGATTGGCTCGAAAGAGTACAAAAAAATAGTTTCCGTGGGCGGCGCAACAGTCGGACGGGGAGCAGAGGGGCAAGCTCGCAACGAAACCAACACGCCACAGATAAACGAAGTCTCTATCGCTCTGCACAATATCTATGCTTACCCGAAAACCACTCAAGAGATTTTAGATTTTGGCGGCGTGGATATTTTAGGCTGGCTGACCGATGAAATTGCCGATACCTTCACCGAGACCGAAGAAAATGACTTAGCTAACGGCACAGGTAACGGAAAGGCAAAAGGCTTTTTGGCTTACCCTCGCACTACTGCCAAAGATAAAGACCGTCCGTTTGACACATTACAGAAAATGGAGGTCAATCCGGCAAAACTGACTGCGGATAATTTAATTGATCTCTTATTCTCGCTTCATAGCAAATGCCGCAAAAATGCAGTGTGGGTGATGAACTCACAGACTGCCGGCACGTTACAAAAACTCAAAAACGGCAACGGGGATTATATTTGGCGGGACAGTTTACAGGTCGGCAGTCCGTCCACCTTGCTCGGCTTGCCGGTTTATTACCTCGAAACAATGCCCGATGCAACCGGTACTAACCCGTTCTTGGCGGTGGGGGATTTCAAACGGGGTTATACCATTGTCGATCACGAAACCGGTACACGCACCAAACCGGACAACATCACCGAACCGGGCTTTTATAAAGTCCACACGGACAAGTATTTAGGCGGTGGCGTAGTCGATAGCAACGCTATCAAAGTGTTAGAGGCGAAAGCCTAATCAATAGGGCGGTTATGATGACCGCCCTTTTTGCCTAACAGGTGGAAATAATGACAGAAATTGAAATCCGTTCCGCTACCCTTGAAGCCGACAGTCAAAGCAAGACCCTAGTCGGTTATGTGGTGCAATGGAACAAGCACAGCGAAGTGTTATGGGGTGAATATGTCGAACGATTTGCGCCGAATGCGTTTAGTCAGTCGTTGGCAACGGGGGCTGATGTGCGGGCGTTGTTTGAACACGATCACACCAAATTACTCGGGAGAACAACAAGCGGCACGCTCAAGCTGCACGAGGATAACATCGGCTTACGCTTTGAACTCACCCCACCGGATAATCAACTGGGACGGGATTTATTAGTCAGCGTGGAGCGGGGTGATATTAGCGGAATGTCCTTTGGTTTTCGCACGATTAAGAATGAATGGGATTTTAGTGTCGAGCCGAATTTGCGCACGGTACAGCAAGCGGAGCTGGTCGAAATCACCGTAACCAGTATTCCGGCTTATCCCGACAGCAGCCTAGAAATTTTGAAACGATCGCAAGCGGTCGCTAAAGGGCAAAATGTTGCAAATTGGCAAGATGACAACCGCCGTAAATGGTTGCAGGTATTGGGGGCGTGATGTTTGGCTTGTTTAAACGCAAATCCAATGAGACCCGAAGTCTGACGATTGATGATGTGTTGGCGGTAATGGGGGCATCAAATACCGGCGCAGGGGAATTTGTCAGCCCACAAACTGCCGAAGCCCTGCCTGCCGTGTTAAATGCGGTGAATGTGATTGCCCAAGCGGTCGCCAGTATGCCTTGCTATCTGTTTGAAGTGAATGCAGACGGACGGAAACGGGTGGAACATCACAGCGTAGAATATTTGCTGAATGAAATGCCGAACCGCAACCAAACCCCGTATCAATTCAAAGAAGTGATGATGCGGCACGTTTTATTAACCGGCAATGCCTATGCGGTGATTGGTTGGAATGAGAAAGGGCAGCCCGATAGTTTAACCCCGTACCCGCCGCACGCCGTCAATATCCAACGCACAATCACCGGCAATTACCTGTATCAAATTACCGACTTAAACGGCAAGGTAAAAAACTACCTACAAGATGAAATCCTACACTTACGCTATGCCTCAAGTGATGGGTTTATGGGGCGTTCGCCGATTACCGTTTGCCGTGAAGCAGTCGGGCTGGGACTAGCCCAACAGCGGCACGGGGCAGCGACAATGAAAAACGGCTTAATGGCAAGCGGCATCATCACCACGCCCGATTGGTTCGATCAAGCCAAAGGGCAGCGGGCTATGGAAGCCTTGAAGCGCTATCAGGGGGCAAAGAACAGCGGAAAAATCCCTATCCTTGAAGGCGGAATGGACTATAAGCAGCTCGGAATGAGTAACCAAGATGCGGAGTGGTTAGCCAGTCGTAAATTTACGATTGAAGATATTGCCCGCATTTTCAACATCAGCCCGATTTTCTTACAGGATTACAGCCATTCCAGTTATGCCAACTTTAGCGAAGCCAGTCGGGCATTTTTAGGGCAAACCCTGCGGCCGCATTTAGTCAATTTTGAACAGCAATTAAAAGATGCGTTGATGATTGATTTAAACAGCCAAAGCAAAAAACGGTATGTCATTGAGTTTGACACTAGCGACCTCCTTCGCACCAATCAGCAAGAACGCTTTGCAAGCTATGAGGTAGCAATTAAGAGTGGCATTTTAAGCCCGAATGAAGTGCGCAAGCGTGAGGGATTGCTCCCTTATGCGGGTGGTGATGAATATAGTCAGGCGTGGAAACAGACGGTCGAGATTAAAGAAAAGGACAATCAAAATGGCAAGAATGGTGAGAGCGGGGAAATTTGATAAGGTGATCACGCTACAAAAGCAGGTGAGCAGACAAAACAGCTATGGCGGCGTGATCCAAGAATGGCAGGATATTGCCCAATTGCGGGCTAGCATTGAACCGTTACAAGGGCGAGAATTTTTTTCCGGTGCGGTGCAATTAGGCGAAAAAGTCTGCCGTATCCGGATTAGATACCGTTCAAACCTTGATCGTACTATGCGGGTGAAATACGGTGATCGCATCTTTGAAATTACTAATATCATTGATAGTAAAGAACGCCACGAAGAATTACAGCTTATTTGTCAGGAGCGAACTTAATGAGTAAACCGATTATTCCCTTAGAGGAAATCAAAGCTCACTTGCGCATTGAACACGATCTTGATGATGAACTGCTGACCTTACTAGCGGACAGTGCATTAGAAGCGGCACAACACCATATCGGCAAAACGTGGGGTGAAGAAAACACAGACAAAACGGTAATTTTCACAAAAGGGGTTAAGGTCGGTTGTTTGATGTTTATCGGGCATCTCTATGCTAATCGGGAAGCAGTAGCGGATATTCAGTTACACCAAGTTCCCTTAGCGATTAGCAGCCTGTGGAATGTTCACCGAGAACTCGGTATATGTTAGGGGAGATTATGCCGATACAACCGCTACGCCGTTGCAGTTACCCCAACTGCCGAAACCGTGTGAAGTCGGGAAGATGTGAGCAACACAGCCAACGCCCAAAGGACACACGAGCTAGTGCAGCCAAACGGGGTTATGACTATCGGTGGTCGAAATATCGAGCCAGCTATTTAAAGCATAATCCCCTGTGCGTGATGTGCTTAGCGAAAGGCAGTTACACGCCGGCAACCGTAATAGACCACATTAAACCCGTCGAGAACGGACAGGCTGATCCGCTCTTTTGGGTTGAGAGTAATCATCAAGCCTTATGCCGAGATTGCCACAGCTACAAGACACGGGTTATCGACAAACGAGGCTATGGAGCGAAAAAGTAAATCAGCCGTGGAGATATCGCCATAACTGAACGGGAATAACGGAAATCGTGATACCTCAAACCTGCGACCTGTGATCAAGGTTCAAAGCCTTACTATTCAAGGCTTGAAGATGAAAAAAGCCTGTATTTGATCATCTCTAACCTGTCGGTAAATTTAGTCGTGGTCATATCACCACAACTGAGTTGTTTCGTTATCGAAACGATTGATGCCATATGTCTATAACTGAACTGTGTACATATGTACACAACTGAAATACTTTTATCAGGTATGGTGATTTCCCCTATACCTTTATGGTGAAAATTACCACACAGCAGGAAAGCGAATAACAAAGCTCAAAATTGAGTTTTGTATAAACTTTGAACGATTGCAACGGGTAGGGGGAGTTTTGAAAAGAAAAGCCCAAAGGCTAAGAACCGCCCTCCTACTCAAATTTTTACGCACAGCAATTTTTTAGAAAATATAAGTCAGCTCACTGTTGAGCCAATCTCCTGAATTTTAAGGAGATTACAACCACAACAATTTAAGGACACCCAATGATAAAAAAGACAATCCCAAAGCCGCCCGATTATCTCGATGATGTGGCAAAAAATGAATGGCGAATATTGGTAAAAGTATTGGCGGAAAGAGCCGATATCACGCC
Organism: Muribacter muris; assembly: GCF_004569585.1. Classification (NCBI taxonomy): domain Bacteria; kingdom Pseudomonadati; phylum Pseudomonadota; class Gammaproteobacteria; order Pasteurellales; family Pasteurellaceae; genus Muribacter; species Muribacter muris. The sequence continues at coordinate 6,438 of NZ_SPPA01000034.1, forward strand.
TGTCGATTATAAAAATCTTGAACTCTATTGCCAAAATTATTCCCTCTATGTGTTAGCGGTAAAAGATATTCAAAAACGAGGCTTTAGCATTAAAAACAGTCAAGGCACGGAAGCCCGTAACCCTGCCCTCACAGCGAAATCGGAAGCCGAAAAAATCATCATCAAAATGTCGTCCCTGCTCGGCTTTGATCCGGTCAGCAGACGCAAAACCCCGATTGACACAGACGACAAGGACGAACTAGACGCACTATGAGCCAATGGCACACCTACGCCGAGCAGGTTGCAAGCGGTGAGATTATCGCCTGTAAACGCATACAACAAGCCGTTAGCCGCTACTTTACCGACCTTGCCAACCCCGATTATCACTTTGATGCACAAACGGTCGAACGCTTTATCAAGTTTTCCCGCCTTTGCCCGCACGTCAAAGGGCATTTGCGAGGGCAGCCGATTGAACTTGCCGACTGGCAAATCTTCCTGTTTGCGAACCTGCTCGGCTTTAAATATCAAGACACTGGACTGCGTAAATACCGCTCCGCCTATATCCAAGTCGCCCGCAAGAACGCTAAATCCACCATCGCTGCCATTCTGGCCAACTGGTTTTTAGTAATGGAAGCGGGCCAACAGGATATTTACACCGCCGCCGTCAGCCGAGACCAAGCCCGCATCGTATTTGATGATGCAAAACAAATGGCGACCCTTAGCAAGCCACTGCGAAAACGACTCACAATCCAACAGCACAAACTGATTTTTTCGCAAAATAACAGCCTAATGCGACCGCTTGCTGCCAAATCCAGCACCATTGAAGGCACGAACCCAAGCCTTGCGATTGTGGACGAATACCACCTCCACCCCGACAACAGCGTGTACAGTGCGCTAGAACTCGGACAAGGGGCAAGACCGGAGGGGCTACTCTTTGCCATTACCACTGCCGGCAGTAACACCATTTCCGCCTGTAAACAGCACTACGACTACTGCTGCCAAATCCTAGACGGCACAGAACAGAACGACAGTATATTCATACTGATTTATGAACTTGATGATGAAAGCGAAGTGGACGACCCGACACAGTGGATCAAGGCAAACCCCAACATCGGCAAATCCATTCCACACAAAGATTTTGAGCATACCATCGCCAAAGCCCGTGGCATACCGTCCGAATGGGTCGAAATGCTGACCAAACGTTTTAATGTGTGGTGCAACGGCTCGACCCCGTGGCTGGGCGAGGGCAACTGGCAACAGTGCAAGCGGTCGTATGATGAAGACAGTTTACACGGTCGGGATTGCTATATGGGGCTGGATTTATCCTCAACTAACGATATAACAAGCGTCTGCTACACGTTCCCGACAGACGACAACAAAGTGCGGCTACTCACCCGCCACTACATACCCGAATATCAGCTTAAAAACGTGGCAAATAAAAATCGGGCCATCTATCAACAGTGGGAGCGAATGGGGTGGTTACGCCTTACCAAAGGCGATTGTATCGACTACGACACAATCCGAGACGATATTTTCAAAGACGCCGAACGCTTTAATATCAAAATGATTGGCTTTGATGTGTGGAACGCTACGCACCTCCGCACCCAGTTACAAGGCTACGGCTTAGAGGTTGAACCCTTCCCGCAGACCTACCAACGTTACAGCCCCGTAGCAAAATCAGCCGAAGTGCTAATCAACCGTCAGCTAATCGAACACAATGGCGACCCCGTGCTGACGTGGGCATTGTCAAACGTGGTAATGGAAACAGACGCTAACGCCAACATCAAGCCCAACAAAAAGAAATCGGCGAACAAAATCGACCCCGTCATCGCCTTTCTAATGGCGTTGGGAATGTATCAGCTTGAACACGGCGAAATCGCCCTTGAACTCACCGACAGCCAACGACAAGCGTTAGCAGCGTTTAACGGCTTGGATTTATAACGATGTCCAAATTTTAGGTAACGCTTAAAGCCAACCGAAGCAGGAAATCCGGCTTCGCTGAACATTTAAGCGATAGCGGATTTTCGCTATCGGTCAATGCCTATCCATTGAAAGCCGGAAATCCGGCTATGTCCAAATATCGACCGAGGGGAGAAAATGCCTCTCGGCTAAATTATCACCGATGTAGGATTTCCAACAGTGCCTATTTTCATTGCGAAAAAATTCACAGTTTGCTACATTTAGCCTATCGTAATTGTTCATAATAAGGTGAACCTATGCTGAAAGAGAAAGGCTATGATGAATTTTTGGCGGAAAAAATCCGCAAAGGGCGTGAAGATATTCAAGCCGGGCGATATTTAACGGCGGAACAATCTAGACAACGAATAGAAGCACTATTGGTGCGAAAGGAAAAAGAATTAGCTCAACAGCAATTATAATATTAAACCCGCCTAGGCTGATCACCGAAAACGAGAACCTTACTTGCTGGCGGGTTTTCTTTCATAAGGACAAATGCGAAAGGGGCATTTATGACATTTCAAGAAGAACAAGATCGCTTTCAGAAAGAGATAGACAAGAATTTTATTTCTGTTTATGACTTGGTAAATCAGTTAATGGAAGAAAAAGAACTAGATTTTAAAAATGCCAGTCTATTTATTTTAACTAGAATTAATGCTTACTTAACCCAAAATGATAACCAAATATTTTTTACTCTCACAGAACCACCATTTACTGCATATACCTTAGAATCGCTTTGGAATAGCAAAGTAACTGAATGCCTTGAGTTTGCTAGTCGTAATGGACGATTTAGGTCAGAGAAAAAAGCTAAAACATACGGAATACTGCGTTCTGAAATCAATATAGCGTTGAATAGCACTTTTGCTAAAACAGAAAATAGTCAATCTGATGAACGTAAATATAATTCTATTGAGAGAGAAACACACTTACAAATGATTGCAATTTTGGCTGAAGAGCTAGCAAATCATTGTCAAAAATACAAAAAGGCAAATGGGCTTCCAAATAATTCTGCTATTGCTAATTTAATTGCAGAACGAGCAATGGAAATCAGAATAGAATCTTTAGAGCCTAAAGGCGTTGATGGTTATAGAAGGCGACTTACTGAAATAAGCAGTTATTACAAAGGCGAGTAATCGCCTTTTTTCATTTCGTATCATTTTAATCTATTTCATATCAATTCATATTATTTCATAATAACCCGATAAAATTCGGCAAAAAAAGGTAGAATTTCGGCACGTTTTTAGTAGCTCAAGCCTTTTAGATACTTACTTTGTACGATTTTAGGAAAAAATATCCTCTTTTTAAGCCCCAAAATTTTCTTTTAAATTCAATGGATTATATTTAGGAAAAATCTATCTGTAACTTCCCAAAATTTTATGAGAAGTTATCACTTATCAGGCTTAAATTCATTTTTAATACCTCCCGTAACGTTACACCAAACAACGAAATCAACTGTTTAACAACGAGAGGTAAGCAATGACACAATCTATCCCCCTACCCAATAAACCACAGCCTATTCAAGCGATTTGGGGTAGCACCAATGACGTAATGATCCGCATTTGCTGCAAACGCACCAAATTAAACAGCTTAATGCGTGAAGACCCGACATTCCCGAAGCCGATCCGGCTCTCCCAAAATCATATCCGCTGGAACTTAGCTGAAATTGACGGCTGGATTGCCGCAAAGGAAGCCACAAGGGGGCAATAATGGCAACACGACTAATGACCATCTGCCACGCCTTAATCTCAAACGCCCATTTAGGGATCAGCGAAAAAGAGAGCTATTTTGAAGTGCATTTTCTCAACGCCCGCAACGAAATCAGCGAAATTGAACGCGCGCTTGGCATCGAGTTAAAACGAGTGAGGGAAGAAAGCCCCGCAGGGCGATTATATACCCGCTACTTAGTCGCCGATAGTGAACAGGTACACAAAATTGCCAACTTCTACAACGGCAAACTTAAAGCCAACCGATACCGCAAAGGCTACACCGAGCTAACCCTAATCAGCGAATCGCAAATCCAACGGGCGAACGGGCTTTTGGGGCATCAATGAGCATTATCAAATTCATCACAAAATTCACACTAGGAGGAAAAATGAGCGAACAAGGAGCTGATGCGGCAGGAATGGAGCTATACAAAGGCTTTAAATTCTTTTTAAAAGCGGTAGGAATTGGGACGGCTTTTGCCCTGTTCTTTTGGCAACTACCCGCCCTTGCCGAATTTATTTTAGCAATCAAAAACAGTTAATAACCAACAAAACCCCGCAACGAGCGGGGCAACCATTCAAGGAATTAAGGAATGAAAGAAACAAAAACACCTGTGGCGGATTTTACCACATATCAAAAAAATCACCAAAAACACTTTACAAGCGGTTCAAAATCCGTTACTTTTCGCAACGCACAGGCAAAATCCTGTGCCGAGCCTGGAAACTCGTTTAACTTACTACAAGGCGAACAGCACGCCAACTGTGCTTTTTTTGTTCGTAGTCTTTTCACACCCAAAGAACGCCCAGATACCTCAAGAGGTACAGAGCGTCTCTCAATGGTGGTGCGTAATGGGAAAGGTTCGCCCTTTGCCGTTATCCTTGTAGGACGGTTTTCCAGCCCGTTACGCACTACCGCCCAAACCCTGGAAAGTTTAGCGGTAGTTCCTGAAATATTTATACAAGGACTATCCACAATGATTTACCAATTCATCGGCATTTCTCGCCAACACTACGACAAAACCAAAGCGGAACAAATCCGCATTCTTGCGCACAACGAAACCCAAGCCCGAGCCTTAAAAGCCAGAGAGTATGTTCTCTTGCTGGTCGGACGCCTGCCCGATAGTGCATTCAACGCCCACACTTTCAACGCAATGGAGGTGGTTTATGCGTAATCAACCCCACCAAATCAACCTATTAAAAAGCCAAATTAAACGCCTTTGGCAGCCTGCTACCCTAATCAATGTGTTACACACCCGCACCGATTTAGACAGCCTAGAAGCGTGCGAAATACAAGACGCACTAAAAGGGATAAGTTCGCTACTGGAACACCAAATTAACGATATTGAGGAACGCCTCGCATTTATTCTGGGTGAGGAGGTAAACAATGGCTAAGCAAAAAAACTACATCTTAGACGAACAAGGTCAAGACTATCTGCGTAATGCACTAAACACCCTATGGCAAGCTCAATCACTTATTGAGCTAATTGCAAAAGTGGCAGAAGCCGAGAATGACTACACGCTGATTTCAGCTTTAAACGGCGTGTTGGTATTGATGAATAACGGCTTAAATGACTTGGGGGAGGTATAAGCAATGGCTAGACAAAACGACATTATCGACTGGAGCGACTTTACCGAAACAGAACAGCAAGCCATCGCCATTCACTTTGACAATGTGGCAAACGGCACGGATAACCCGACATTTCCCTATTCTGCTGCGGCTTTTACCGAATTGGCGGAAAATCTTGCCAGTATTGCACTGATTAAGCCAAATTCAGCTTTGAAAATGGTAGAAGAGCTAAAGGCATTGAATAATGTACTGCTAAAACAAATCCCGCTTCCACCCACTCGTGATGTAAACAAATTAGTGGCAATACTTACCGATGAAGAAATCCAACAAAACATTCTAAGTTGCAATGTGGGATTTTTCCTTGTGAAGCAGTTTTCACACATCATCAATCACATTTTGTTTGCGTTGGAAGCCGAAAATGCAGGGGGTGGAAATGGCACGAAGCACTAAGCTCAAAAAAGCCCCGAATTTGAAAAAACAACCGCAGGGGGCAACGGAATGTAAAATCCTTGTCGGCTCGCAAGCGTGGGCATTTGCCAAAGCACCGCACACAGCACGACCACAAGCGGAAATTGAGTTAAATCAAGTATTACCTGCGGGGGAACTGCCCCCGCCGATTGTGCTATCTGAAGATGAACTGGCGGATCTCACCGCTTACCAAATTGTGCCGGCAACGGTGCAATATGTAGAAATCCAACGTTGCAACAATGCTAAGCCGTTATCGCAAAATATTATCATCATTTTGTGCGATCAGCTTGCGAACCAAACGAATGCCGGCACGGTGATAATGTCCGATGAAGCGGGGCAATTGCTCGAAAATTTAAGCAGTTATATTCACCGCCTGCGGACAGAAACCGACACGCAACAGCGGGCAAAACTCGCAGCCGAAGCCGATAAAACGCCGGAACAACGTAAAGCAGAGCGGGCGAAACTGTTCGACACAATGGGCGATAATGAAAAATTAGTCGCTTTTATGGAATGGCACAAAAAGCCTATCTACTATCACGAGCAGTTACAGACCCTCTACCACTACACCGGCAAGAAATGGGAAGCGGTCGAAGACGTGGCAATGGGTCGCCTTATCCGTAATTTCTTTCTAGAATACGGCATCACCAAATACACAGCCAGCCGTATTGAAAAAATGTTGAGCTTGTTCAAGTATGAAGCCGAGCGAATGGAAAAGCGTGATCCGCATTTGCTTGCCTTTGCCAATGGCATTTTACACAAGCAAACGGGTGAATTTATGCCACACGATAAAGCCTATTTTCTGACCTCGTTCATCAATATTGATTACTTCGCTAACCCTACATCGACCCCAAATTTTGACAAATGGCTGAATTGGGTCAGTGATGGTAAAGTAGAAAAGCGTGATCGCATTTTGGCGGCGTTGTATATGATACTCACCAACCGCTATGAATGGCAGCTCTTCCTAGAAATCACCGGCGAAGGCGGCACGGGCAAAAGTATCTTCAACCATTTAGCGAAAATCTTGGCAGGTGGGGAAGAAAACACCGCTGCATTTAGCCTGAAAGATTTAGAAAGCCCGACAATGCGGTGCGGTTTAATCGACAAAACCCTGTGCTATTCACCCGACCAAGAGAGCTATATTAGCGATGGCGGCATTTTGCGGTCGATTACCGGCGGCGATGCGATTAGCTTTCGCCCACTGTATAAAGGGGCATTTAAAGACGTGGTGAAAGCCGTTTTCTTGATCACCGGCAACAGCCCGATTATCTTCAAGGAACAAAAAGGCGGCACATCACGGCGGCGGGTAATATTCCAATTTAACAAGGTGGTAACGGAAAGCGAGAAAGATTATCACCTCAAAGACAAACTGGAACAAGAAGCGGGCGGTATTGTCCGACGATTGCTGGATACGTTCCCCGACCCGATGACAGCGAAAGCCTTACTGGAAGCACAGAAAACCAGTGAAGAAGCGTTGGAAGTTAAGGAAGAAACGGATCATATCCTCCAATTTGCGAAGCATTTCGAAGCCCGAGAAATCATCAACGGCTTAACCCTTGGCAGTAGTCGAAGACCGCAAGCACACCGCACAGCATTACATTCATCGTATTTGTACTATTGCGAACGAATGGGCATCATCAATCCACTGCAACGTAACCGATTTAAGCAAGCGTTTGAATATGCCTTAAAAGAGCGAAACAGCCCCCACCCGCTCCGCACACGGCAGAAAGGAGGGATATACATTACTAATATCTACTATGTGAATATGGAACACACCATAAACGACTGGGATAACTAATCCCAAAGCCTAGCAAACTGCTAGGCTTTTTGTATAAATAATAGCCAATAGTGAGAAAGTATCTCACCTCCCCAAATTATATCACCTATGAAAAATCACTTTAAATTCAAAATGTTAAATCTAAAAAAGTGAGAGAGTGAGATAGGTGGGACAATTTCTCAAAAAGTTTTTTTTCGTAGATTTTTTTATTTTTGGCAGATCGGTTACAATACCCCACCACAATAATCAGCCTCTGAACTGATTTTAGATTTTAGGAACACAGTTAGGAACACAATGATTTTTTACAACAAATAAAACTATTATAAATCAAAAACTTACTTATTTAGATCTAGTCCAGCCGGT
>NZ_SPPA01000035.1:0-14092 GCF_004569585.1 Muribacter muris
ACCACCGAAGTGTTTTGCAAGTACAGTCGTGATTGCTGCTGTTAAAGTTGTTTTACCGTGGTCAACGTGGCCGATTGTACCCACGTTAACGTGCGGTTTTGTACGTTCAAATTTTTCTTTAGACATTTTAAGAGTCCTCTAAATAAACAAACACGGTTACGATGGTACGTTACCACATTAACCAAATGTAGAATCAATTACTTAATTAAGGATGAGATGAAGATAGAATAGAAGTGGTGCTGATAGGCGGATTTGAACCGCCGACCTCACCCTTACCAAGGGTGCGCTCTACCAACTGAGCTATATCAGCGCTTGGAGCGGGCAGCGGGAATCGAACCCGCATCATTAGCTTGGAAGGCTAAGGTAATAGCCATTATACGATGCCCGCTGTTCTAAATTCGTCTGTCCCAAGATTCAATTAAGAAATGGTGGAGGGAGAAGGATTCGAACCTTCGAAGGCTGAGCCAACAGATTTACAGTCTGCCCCCTTTGGCCGCTCGGGAATCCCTCCACACTAATTGAATACTTATTTACACTGCGCAGTGAATGGTGCCGACTACCGGAATCGAACTGGTGACCTACTGATTACAAGTCAGTTGCTCTACCTACTGAGCTAAGTCGGCGTTGCGTTGTCGTAAGCAAGTGATGCGCATTATAGGGATTTCCGAAAACCTTGCAAGTATTTTTTTCTAAAAATTTAGAAAATCGGATCTTTCGCTTGTAAAATATGCAAACTGATGACTTTTTAAGTATTTTTGCAACATTTACAGAGAGAAACGCCCCATTTCTTGAGTTTCTATTGTATATTTAGCAAGCTAAATGCTGCTCAAAATGAAAATAACAGACAAAAATAGAAGAGAATTGGCTATGAGCCTGCAAAAAAATACCAAAATCAGCCCCTTTTTAACCTTTGACCGTCAGCAATGGGCGGCATTGCGTAAATCCGTCCCGCTCAAATTAACCGAACAAGACCTCAAACCGCTACTTGGTTTTAACGAAGAGTTGTCATTAGATGAAGTTAGCACCATTTATCTGCCTCTCGCCCGCTTAATCAACTATTACATTGATGAAAATCTCAAACGGCAGCAGGTTTTGCATAAATTCTTAGATGTTGCCTCGCCGAAAGTGCCTTACATTATCAGCATTGCCGGCAGTGTATCGGTCGGGAAAAGTACCTCCGCTCGTATTATTCAAGCCTTGCTTTCTCAATGGCCGCACGAACGGAAGGTCGATTTAATTACCACAGACGGTTTTCTTTACCCGCTGGACGTATTAAAAGAGAAAAATCTGCTCCAAAAGAAAGGGTTTCCCGCTTCTTACGATATTCACCGCCTGATTGCGTTTGTGTCGGACATTAAATCGGGCAAACGGGAGGTGAAAGCACCGATTTACTCGCATTTAACCTACGACATTATTCCCGATCAATTTAACGTGGTCGATCAACCGGATATTGTGATTTTGGAAGGCTTAAACGTCTTGCAAACGGGAATGAACTACCCCGCCAGCCCGCATAATGTGTTTGTGTCGGATTTTGTGGATTTTTCCGTTTATGTCGATGCGGACGAAGCACTCCTGAAAAAATGGTATATCCACCGTTTCTTGAAATTCCGCCGCGGCGCATTTTCTGATCCGAATTCTTACTTTCACCATTATTCAACCTTATCGGAAGCTGAGGCGATTGCCACAGCCTCCAGTATTTGGGATGAAATTAACGGCTTGAATTTACGGGAAAATATTTTACCGAGCAGAGAGCGGGCAAATCTCATTTTGGTGAAGGGGGAAGATCATGCCATCGAAACGGTGAAATTGAGAAAATAGCGATGTCCGGATCGCAAGGCTTTCAATTTAAACGCTTTTTTATTGCTCACGATCGTTGTGCAATGAAAGTGAATACGGACGGCATCGTGCTAGGCGCATTGGCAGATATTGACAAAGCGCAGCGGATTCTCGACCTCGGCACAGGCACGGGATTGATTGCAATAATGTTGGCACAACGCACCGCTTGCACGGTGCAAATCACGGCGGTTGAGCTGGAGACAGCCGCCGCGGCGCAGGCTTATGCCAATGCACAAAACAGCCCGTGGTATAAACGGCTTCACATTGTACAGGGCGATGTGATGACACTGGATTTTGCACCTTGTTTTGATCTGATTGTCTCCAACCCGCCCTATTTTGAACACAGCCCGGCAAGCCGTGATCACCAGCGAGATCTTGCCCGCTTAGCGATGACCAGCCATTTTGATTGGCTGAAAAAAGCGAAAAATTGGCTTGCACCTGCCGGTAAAATCAGCCTTATTTTGCCGATTGACGCTGCGGAAAAATTGATTGAACCCGCCCAAACCCTCGGTTTACATTGCGTAGAATATTGGCAAATTCAAACCAAAATCAATAAACCGCCAAAACGTGCGGTGGTGAGTTTTTCCTTTATTTATCAATGGCTTATCCGGAAGATCTTGGTAATTTATCGGCAGGATAATCAATACACCGATCAATTTAAACGCCTCACCCAAGATTTCTACCTCAATTTTTGAGGTTTTTGCCAATAAAACAACGTAACCGACCGCTTGCAAGCGGTCAGTTTTCGACAATGTTGTGTAAATTAACCGATAATTTCGCTTAACTCGACTTTGCGGTTTTGATTGCGGGACAGGGTGCAGGCATCGGCGGTTGCAATCGCTGCACGGGCGGCTTCACCGGTTAATAGCGGCAGAAATTCAGCGGTTGGCGGCATACCGTGTAGCAGGTCATTGAGGTATTTCATCTCTTTATGCATTACCGCATTTAGCCATAACGGCGTGGTTTGCCCCGGTTTACCATATTGAATGGCGGCATCTTTTTGCTTGGCGGTATAAATACGTCTGCGGTCGTCATCTTCCGCTTGGCTTTCGTGAATAAGAAAATGACTGTCTTGCCCGTCCAGCCGTAATGTGCCTTGACAGTGATACAGATCGAGCTTAATCGCCCCCTTTTCGCCTTGAATCAGCACATAATGTTCGCCCCACTGAAATGCCGAGCCCCATTCTAACAAGGCGAAACGCCCGTCCGCATATTCCATATTCACAAACAGCATATCGTCTTCATCGCCAAATTGAGGGCTTTGATGAGCGACATTGCCGGCAGTCATTGTAACCGTTTTAGGTATGCCGCCCATTAAAAATTGTACGCAGTCCAATTCGTGAATATGGTGATACAAATGCCCGCCCGATTTCGCCCGCATTTTTTTCCAAGAGACGTTTGGTTGAACATCTTCCCAGCCGTTGCGAGCGGTATGGCAATATAGCACTTTGCCGATAACCCCTTGATTGATTAGCGTTTTGGCGTGTTGCACCCCATTGAAGAAATTCATTATATGCCCAGCCATAAAGGTAACGCCGTTTGCTTCACAGGCTTTGACCATTTCATCACAATCGGCATAGTTAATGGCGATCGGTTTTTCGCAGAAAACGTGCTTTTTATGTTGGGCGGCGAGGATCACCGGTTCTTTGTGCAGATAATTTGGCGAGGCAACGATCACGCAGTCAATATGCGGATCGCTCACTAATTCAAGTAAACTCGCGGCAGCGGTGCAACCCAATTCGGCGGCAATCGTGTTACCGTGTTCAGGGTCGTAAACCATTGTTACTTGTGCATCGTTTTGTTGGTTCATAATGCGGGCGAGATCAGCGCCGAAATAACCGACGCCGACCACGCCGTAGCGAATAGTCATTTTTACTCCTTAACCTACTGATAGTAAAAGATAATCCGATGTTTTGATAAGAACAGACAGGCGAGCCGTTTGAGCGAGATCGCTTCGGCTCACCTATACTGAATTAAGAATGACGAACGGTGCGATCATAGGCTTTCCCCAAAAATTCTCAAGAGCTTGATTAAGCGAACATTAAAATTTGTGATCTGCCTCACATTTTGGGTTTAGTGAAAAGGGCGTGTCGCCAAGTCATATTGCCTTGCCAAGCGGTCGGATCTGGACGAAAATTTGCAAAAAATTGCAGAAATCTCACCGCTTTTCACCATTCACTGATAGAATACGGCGGATTTTTTCTCAACAAGAAGGAAAAGTGATGAGTACAGAATATTTGGATTTTGAATTGCCGATTGCCGAGCTAGAAGCCAAAATCGAGGCGTTGCGTTCTGCGGTGGGCAATGATAACAGAATCAACCTTGACGATGAGATTGCCCGTCTGCAAAAGAAAAGCGAAGAATTAACCAAGAAAACCTTTTCAGATTTAGATGCGTGGCAAATTTCCCGTATGGCACGCCACCCAAGCCGCCCTTATACCCTAGATTATATTGAGCGGATCTTCACCGAATTTGACGAGCTGGCGGGCGATCGTGCCTTTGCCGATGATAAAGCGATTATCGGCGGTATTGCGCGTTTGGACGGGCAGCCGGTGATGGTGATTGGGCATCAGAAAGGGCGTAGTGTTAAAGACAAAGTGAAACGTAATTTTGGAATGCCTGCGCCGGAAGGTTACCGTAAAGCCTTGCGTTTAATGCAGATGGCGGATCGCTTTAAATTGCCAATCATCACCTTTATTGATACACCAGGGGCATATCCGGGTATTGGGGCGGAAGAGCGGGGACAATCGGAAGCGATCGCTCGCAATTTGCGTGAAATGTCCACCCTCAAAGTGCCGGTAATTTGTACCGTCATAGGCGAAGGCGGATCGGGCGGTGCATTAGCCATCGGGGTTGGCGACAAAATCAATATGTTGCAGTACAGTACTTATTCGGTGATCTCGCCGGAAGGCTGTGCTTCGATTTTATGGAAAAGTGCTGAAAAAGCCTCTGCCGCAGCTGAAGTGATGGGGCTGACCGCTCCACGCCTGAAAGAGTTAGGGTTGATCGACAATATCGTACCTGAACCTTTGGGCGGCGCACACCGTGATTTTGAGCAAATGGCAGCGAATTTGAAACAACGTTTATTAGACGATTTGGCGGATCTCGCTCCGCTTGATGAAGCGGCTCTTACAGATCGCCGTTACCAACGTTTAATGAGCTACGGTTACGTTTAGCCGAAGAAGCGGTAAGATTGACGCAATAATTTGCAAATCTTGCCGTTTTTTATGTGCAGAAAAGATCAGCTATCCGAGTGCTTGTGTACTTACGATTGGAATATAAAGAGGAAAAATGGTGCCGACTACCGGAATCGAACTGGTGACCTACTGATTACAAGTCAGTTGCTCTACCTACTGAGCTAAGTCGGCAAAGAAGGGTATCTTGAAAAACGGGGTGTATTCTAATTATTTTTCGGTGTTTTGCAATATTTTTTGCCGGAAAATCACTTAATAAGCGTATAAATGTTGAATAATCCAACATATTTTGAGGATAAAGAACACAATGAAACATATTCTTTCTATTCAGTCTCACGTTGTGTACGGCTATGCCGGCAATAAATCGGCAACCTTCCCGATGCAACTTTTAGGGGTGGACGTTTGGGCATTGAACACGGTGCAGTTTTCTAACCATACCCAGTACGGTAAGTGGACGGGAATGGTGATTCCAAAAGAGCAAATCGGCGAAATTGTGCGGGGGATTGATGAGATCAACGCCTTAGCCGAGTGTGATGCGGTACTTTCCGGCTATATCGGCTCGGCGGAGCAGGTCGCAGAGATTGTGAAAGCCTTTGAGCAGGTCAAAGCCCGTAATCCGAAAGCTGTTTATTTGTGCGATCCGGTAATGGGACACCCCGATAAAGGCTGCATCGTGGCGGACGGCGTTAAAGAGGGCTTAATCAATCTTGCGATGGCGAAAGCGGATATTATCACACCGAATTTAGTCGAATTGCGTGAGTTGAGTGGCTTGGCGGTGGAAAATTTCGAGCAAGCAATCGAGGCAGTGAAAGTGCTTTTAACTAAAGGCCCGAAAAAAGTGCTTGTGAAACATTTAAGCCGTGTGGGTAAAAATGCCGATCAGTTTGAAATGTTGCTGGCAAACGAGGATGGCATTTGGCATATCAGCCGCCCGCTGCACGCTTTCCCGAAAGAACCGGTGGGCGTAGGCGACTTAACGGCAGGGATCTTCTTGGCAAATGTGCTAAACGGCAAATCCGATATTGACGCCTTTGAGCATACCGCCAACGCTGTCAATGATGTAATGGAAATTACCCACCAAAGCGGGCGTTACGAGCTGCAAACGATTGCCGCCAGAGAGGTGATTTTAGCGCCGAAAAGCCATTATCAAGCGGTGAAAATTGCTTAATAGCCGACTATTAAACAGATAGATTGAAAAAATAGCCTAATCCGTTATCATTTGATTTTGCGATTTATTCTCAATTCAATCAATGAAAATTCTCTATATTCTGTTTGGCTTTCTCTTTATTGCATTAGGTGTAATAGGTGTGGTTGTGCCGGGGTTGCCGACCACCCCTTTTTTGTTGCTGGCGCTTTACTGTTTCGGTAAAAGCTCCGAACGCATCAAAAACTGGTTTATGCAAACCAAATTGTATGATCGATATTTAAAAGATTACGATCGTAACCGAGCGATGACGCTGAAACAAAAAATCAGTATTTTGGCGTTTTCCGCGCCGTTTTGCCTGTTCGCATTGCTGACCCTGCCGAATATTTGGGGCAAAATTTGCCTGATACTGGTGATCATTTTTCAATATTATTACTTCTTCTTTAAGATTAAAACTTTAGAAAAACCGCCTACTACATTAAAATAGTTGCTCATAATTTTGCAAAAAAGTGAGAGAAAATGACCGCTTGTTTAACTCAAGAGAGGCTCAAAATCGGTTTAGTGTCGATTTCCGATCGCGCCTCTCAAGGCGTTTACACCGATCAAGGCATTCCGGCGTTGCAAAGCTGGTTGAGTGCCGCCCTGATTGACCCCTTTGACGTGCAGAGCCGTTTAATTCCCGATGAACAAACCGTCATCGAACAGACGCTGATTGAGCTGGTCGATCAACAATGTTGTCATTTAGTGCTGACTACCGGCGGTACAGGGCCGGCAAAACGGGACGTTACCCCCGATGCCACCTTAGCGGTTGCCGATCGGGAAATGCCTGGTTTCGGCGAACAGATGCGGCAGGTGAGCCTGCATTTTGTGCCGACCGCGATTTTATCCCGCCAAGTCGGCGTTATCCGCCGTCAATCCTTAATTTTAAATTTGCCGGGGCAACCGAAAGCGATTAAGGAAACGCTGGAAGGAGTAAAAGACGAACAAGGCAAAGTGTTGGTACGAGGCATTTTCAGTGCCGTACCCTATTGCCTACAACTGTTAAGCGACATTTATATTGAAACCCACCCCGAAATTTGCGAAAGTTTCAGACCGAAATCGGCACGAAAAGAGGAGATAAAATGAAAAAAATTGAAGCCATTATTAAGCCCTTTAAATTAGACGATGTGCGAGAAGCTCTGACCGATGTCGGCATTATGGGAATGACCGTTACCGAAGTGAAAGGCTTCGGGCGTCAAAAAGGGCATACGGAACTCTATCGTGGGGCGGAATATGCGATTGATTTTCTGCCAAAAGTGAAGTTAGAAATCATTGTTACCGATGAACAGGTGGACGATTGCATTGAAGCGATTATTGACACCGCCCAAACGGGCAAAATCGGCGACGGCAAAATTTTCGTTTACGAGGTTGAGCGTGCGATCCGCATTCGCACAGGCGAAGAAAACGAAGACGCAATTTAAGGAACGAAAATGAAAAAAACAGGTTTGGTGTGGTTATGGTTGAGTTTGGTAACTATTGCCGCCGATTTATTCAGTAAATATATCGTGGTTCAACGCTTTGAGCTGGGCGAAAGTATCAACATTTTGCCGATTTTTAACCTCACCTATGCCCGCAATTACGGGGCGGCGTTCAGCTTTCTCGCCGAACATTCCGGCTGGCAGAAATATGTTTTCTTGGGCTTGGCGGTGGTGATTTCGCTGGCGTTAGTGGTGATGTTATTTAAAAATAACGCCTCGCAAAAACTGCAAAATAGTGCCTATGGGTTAATTATCGGCGGGGCGTTGGGCAATGCGATTGACCGTGCCTATCACGACTACGTGGTGGATTTTTTGCATTTTTATTGGGATCAGTATCACTATCCCGTGTTTAACGTGGCGGATATTGCCATTTGTGTGGGGGCGGGGCTGCTCATTCTTGAATCGATTTTAGACAGCCGCCAAAAGAAAAAGAGTGAACAATGAACATTATTTTAGCAAACCCTAGGGGCTTTTGTGCCGGCGTGGATCGGGCAATTTCGATTGTCGAATTGGCGTTGGAAATCCACGGTGCACCAATTTATGTGCGGCACGAAGTGGTGCATAACCGCTTTGTCGTGGACGGCTTAAAAGCTAAGGGGGCAATTTTTGTCGAGGAGTTGGACGAAGTACCGGACGGTGCAATCGTGATTTTCTCCGCCCACGGCGTGTCGCAAGCAGTGCGTCAAGAGGCGAAGCAGCGGGCGTTAAAAGTGTTTGATGCGACCTGCCCGTTGGTAACGAAAGTGCATATGCAGGTTGCCCGTGCTAGTCGGAAAGGGACGCAGGCGATTTTAATCGGCCACGAGGGACACCCTGAAGTGGTCGGCACAATGGGGCAGTACGACAACCCCGAAGGCGGCATTTTTTTGGTGGAAGACGTAGAAGATATTGCCAAATTAAACCTCAAAGCCGATCAAGATCTGACCTTTATGACTCAAACTACGCTCTCAATTGACGATACAAGCGGTGTGATCGAGGCATTAAAACGCAAATATCCCGCCATTCAAGGTCCTCGTAAAAACGATATTTGCTACGCCACCACTAACCGTCAGCAAGCGGTGCGGGAACTGGCAAAGCAATCGCAACTGGTACTGGTGGTCGGTTCTAAAAATTCCTCAAATTCTAACCGCTTGGCAGAATTAGCCTCCAGAATGGGCGTGCCGGCAAAATTGATTGACGGGCCGCAGGATATTGATCCGCATTGGTTAGTGGGGGTGAAGACCATCGGTATTACCGCCGGTGCGTCTGCACCGGAAGTGTTGGTACAATCGGTGGTCGAACGGCTGAAAACCCTTGGGGTAGAAACGGTGAGCGAGTTGGAAGGCTGTGAAGAAAATACCGTTTTTGAAGTCCCGAAAGAGCTGCGAATTACGGAGGTAGCCTAATGAACCGGTTTAAAATTGAGTGGGAATGTCGGCGGGGAATGCGTGAGCTGGACAAACTGATAATGCCCTTTTATCAAGGTTATTTTGATGAATTGAGCGAAACCGAGCAGCATACTTTTGTAGAAATGCTTGGCTATCCTGATCCGGAGCTGTTCCGCTGGTTTATGAACCAACAGCCAGCCCCTACCTCCGCATTACAGGCGATGGTGGCGTTAATCCGCTCAAAATTAGCTTATTAAACAACATATTAAGGAGAGAGAATGGTTAAAGTTTATGGCATAAAAAATTGCGATACGGTTAAAAAAGCAATGAAATGGCTGGCGGCGCAAGGGCTTGACCCACAGTTACACGATTATCGTACAGACGGCTTAGATCCGGTTTGGTTGGCAGAAATGGCGGATAAACTCGGCTGGGAAAACTTAGTGAATAAACGTAGCACCACTTGGCGTGGACTGGCAGACGAGGTAAAAAATCATCTCACCAAAGAACGAGCATTAGAGGTTCTGATCGAGCAGCCGACCTTGATTAAACGCCCGATTGTGATTAAAAATGATCAGGTTTTGCTTGGCTTTAACGAGGCGGAATATCAAACTTTACGTTAAGGCAAGCGGTGGGTTAATAGCGATTTCTTGCAAAATGATTGGCATAGGGTTTTGCTTATTAGGCTAAGATATCCGCTATTAAATCCCCTTACCATCTGTTTTCCGATAATAATATTGAGATAGCGGCTTTGATCTCTTGTCCGCACCATTTTGCGCCTAGTCTAATCTTGTCTCTAGGCGTTTATTTTATTTAATAGCCGCACGGTTAGACGAGCGACCGCACAGAGCCGTTGCCGCTCGTCTGTTATTTCCACCTGCCACACTTGGCTATCTTTGCCTAAATGAAGCGGCGTGGCACAGCCGGCGACAAAACCTTGTTTCACCGCTTTTAAATGGCTGATGTTCAATTCCGTGCCGACCGGCACTTGATCTTCCTCACAACACAGTAGAGCGGCGGCAGAGGCGACCGTTTCTGCTAAGGTCGCCGAAATACCGCCGTGTAGCAAGCCGAAGGGCTGGACTGTGCGTTGATCGACAGTGAGCCGAGCGGTTAGCGTTTGCCCATTGATCTCGCAAAACGTAATGCCTAAATGAGAGACGGCAGAGCCTTGGCAAAGTTGGTTCAGCGCGTCAAGAGAGAGGTTTTTTTTCCAAATCATTGCGTATTTTCCACGATCGTGAGTAAGGCTTGGAGCGGGTGTTTAAGCACACGATGCGCCATTCGTTTAACTTGGCTGCGGCAGGAATAGCCGGTCGCCAAACAGCGTTCGAGGGGCTTGTTTGCCAGTTTGTGCTGCCACGATTGCGCATAAATCGCTTTTGACATCGCAATATGCTGGGTTTCGTGCCCAAATGTCCCCGCCATTCCGCAGCAGCCGACATTTTCATTCACCAGTTTTTCGCCAAAATGGGCGAAGATTTTTTGCCACGCAGACGGGCTACTCGGCAGGGCGGTTGATTCGGTACAGTGGGCAAACAGATGCCACGGCAAGCGGTCGGTATTCCGCGTTTTTTTGCAATCCGCCAATGTGCCGGCATCTAATTGGCTGAGTAGCCATTCGTGCGCCAGTTGTACCTGAAATGTGCCGCGCTGCTCTTTGAGCAAGTGGGTGTACTCGTCCCGATAAAGCAGAGTGAGCGCCGGATCGACCCCGACCATTGCGATCCCCAATTTCGCCACACGGTTGAGAAAATCCGCCTGATTTTGTGCGGTACGGGCAAACTGTTGCAAAAAGCCTTTGATATGCTGAGCTTTACCGCTTGGCTTAAACGGCAGCACAATCGGCTTAAAGCCGAGCTGCTGGCATAAACGGACAAAATCGGCGACCACCTTGGCATCATAATAAGAGGTAAACGGATCTTGCACCACGAACAGATAATTGCTGATTTGCTCTTGCAACTGACCGCTTGCCGCTTGCTGTTCAAGGCTTTCGAGGGTTTCGTGGCGGTAGCCGATTTGTCGGAGCTGTGCGTTCAAGTTCGGGCTGGAGAGGGCGGGCAGATCGACCATACCGATGGTATGCGCCGCCACTTTTTCCGCCCAACGATTCGCACTGAAAAAGTTGAAAAAACGAGGCTGTTTTGCCATCAGCGGCGCAAAAAACTCTAAGTTAGCGACCACATAATCTTTCAGCGGGCGTAAATAGCGTTGGTGATAGAGCGCATTAAATTGCGAGCGGAAAGTCGGCACGTCAATTTTGATCGGACACTGACTGGCACAGGCTTTGCACGCCAAGCAGGTATCCATCGCCACTTTGACCTCGTGGGAAAAATCATAATCTTTGGATTTTCGCCACTGATTGCGTATTTTAGCGGCTAAATCGACCAATTTCGGGCTATTTTGACGACTGTCGAAAATTAAGGCGTGCGGTGAAACGTTTTCCGCCGCCAGTAACCGCAGCCACTCTCGGATTAAGGTGGCCCGTCCTTTCGGGGAAAAGAGGCGGTTGCCGCTCACTTTCATTGACGGACACATTGTGCTATGCACATCAAAATTAAAGCATAAGCCGTTGCCGTTGCAATTCATTGCCCCTTTAAATTCCTCCCGTACGGTGAGCGGAATTTGGCGGTCGAAATCCGCCCGCATCGGCGAGTCAATCGGATAAAGGGTGGCTTGGCTGTCTAACGGCGTACAAATTTTGCCGGGGTTCAGGCGGTTTTGCGGGTCGAAAAGCTGTTTGATATAGCGTAGCTCACGCCATAAGGTTTCACCAAAAAATTGCTCGCCGTAAGCAGAGCGCATTCCTTTACCGTGCTCGCCCCAAATTAAGCCGCCATATTTGGCGGTCAGCGCCACCACACTGTCGGAAATTTGTTTGAAACGCTGCACTTGCTCACGATCGCATAAATCTAACGCGGGGCGAACGTGTAGCACACCCGCATCAACGTGCCCGAACATTCCGTATTCCAAGCAGTGTTCATCTAACAGTTGGCGAAATTCGCCGATGTAATCGGCAAGATGTTCTGGCGGAACGCAGGTATCTTCCACAAAGGCGATCGGCTTCGCCCAGCCTTTTGCGTTACCGAGCAACCCGACCGCTTTTTTGCGCATTGCATAGATTTTGTCGATCGAGGCGGGATCGTTGCAAATTTGATAGCCGATCAGACCGCTTGCACGTTCGGCAATGCATTGATCGAGGGTTCGGCACAGATCGGCAACTTGACGCTCGTTCAGTGCTTGATCGTTAGAGGCGTATTCGACAATGTTAATCCCTAAAATCGGGTCGTCTGCTTCTTCGGTTAAGAGATCGGAAACGGAATGCCAGATGATGTCCTGTTTGGCGAGGTTCAGCACTTTGGAATCGACCGTTTCAACGGACAGTGCGTTGGCTTGCAGCATCATCGGCGCTGCACGCAAAGCGGCATCAAATGAGCGGTATTTAACGTTAATCAAGGTGCGCTGCTGTGGAATAGGCAGTAAGTTGAGCTTTGCTTCACAGATAAAGGCGAGTGAGCCTTCCGAGCCGGTCAATATACGGCTGAGATTGAACTGGGTTTCCGCCTCATTGAACACATTTTTCAGATCGTAACCGGTCAGAAAACGGTTGAGCTGCGGCAATGAGGTGAGTACGGTCGGTCGCAATGTTCGGCAACGATCGAAAATAGTTTGGTGTAATTGTTTGGCTCGGCTCGGCAAATTGAGTGCATCAAGATTTGCAGAAAAATCATCGCAATCGACCGCTTGGGTGTCAAGCACTTCGCCATTAATCAGCACGGATTTGAGGGCAAGAATATGATCGGACGTTTTGCCGTATTTAAGCGAGCCTTGCCCCGAGGCATCGGTGTTGATCATTCCGCCTAAAGTCGCGCGGTTGCTGGTGGAGAGTTCCGGTGAAAAAAACAGCCCGTGCGGTTTGAGAAATTGGTTAAGCTGATCTTTGACCACGCCGGCTTGCACCCTTACCCAGCGTTCCGCCACGTTCAGCTCTAAAATGTGGTTCATATGGCGGGAGAGATCCACAATAATATTGTTATTAAGCGATTGTCCGTTTGTGCCAGTGCCCCCCCCACGGGGGGTAAATGTGAGGGATTGAAAGGCTTCCCGTTGGGCAAGTTTGGTCAGGATAATGACATCGGCAACGGATTTGGGAAATAAAATCGCTTGCGGCATTTGTTGATAGACACTATTGTCTGTGGCAAGCGACAGGCGATCGGCATAGCTTGAGGCAATATCACCGCTGAAATGTTGGTTTTTGAGTGCCGTTAAATAGTCGGCAACAGTCGGGTTAAGATCGGGCGTGTTTGCTAATCGAGGGATCATTTTTATATTTAAAATAAAATAGGAATAGTGCGGATATTAGCAAGTTTTGAGCCGATTAGAAATAGCCGTAGAATTGACAAAAATTAAAGAAAAAAGGACAAACTGAAAAAGTTTCTTTGCAAATTATTACATAAAAAACGAAATAGAGCGTTGATTTTTAGGTAATGAGCCAACATAATAGTTAAGTTCTTATTGCTTACTTCATTAAAGTGCAGGAAGGAAAATAATAAGAGCGTTCTATATCGACAAACTTATTTTCAAAAGGTTGCCTTGTGTTTTTATCTTTTTTAGGTAGAATAATATAAGGTACTCTGTTTATTCTATTTTAGAATAAGGAATAAATTAAGAGTTTCAATACTTTCTTTTTAACCGGAGTATTGAGCAATATATTTAACTTTCGATGACAATAAATTTAGAGGATCATCAAAATGAAAAAATCTGTAATTGCATTAGCAGTATCTGGTTTAGCCTTAGCAACTGCGACACAAGCAGCACCACAAGCAAACACTTTTTATGCGGGTGCAAAAGCGGGTTGGACAACCGTTCACGGTGGGGTGAAACAATTCAACTCTAAATACGCAGATGACGCACGTTATGGTTCAGGTTTCTCAGAAGGTTTCAACGGAGAAGCAGAGCTTTTCGGTATTAACCGTAACTCTGTAAACTACGGCGTGTTCGGCGGTTACCAAATCGCAGATAACCTAGCGGTTGAGT
>NZ_SPPA01000036.1:0-12317 GCF_004569585.1 Muribacter muris
TTAATTCACCATTGCCATATTTTAGAAACGGGTAATGAATCTTATCGATTTAAACATCGTAATTAAGAAATAATAAAAGTGGATCACTTTTAAAGGATCTTTGTGGTTCAATTTTGGAAGATCATTGACAGACCGGCGATACTGTGGGGCGATTTTCTGAAAACAGTCGATAAATTGTTTTTCAAAGTCCATTGGATTACTCCTGTTAATAAAAATAGGGTAATCCACTCGGGGATTACCCCGAGGGTGAAGGTAAAAGTGCGACCAATGTTGATCGCACGTTTATTTAAGGTAGAAATTGAGGATTAAGGATTTCCGCAAGAGTCCAGATAGGTGTTGCAGGGAAACTGTTTTCATCAAGTCCGGTTTCCCGAGCAGCTGATAATACCGCTAATTCCCAAATATCTTGTAGAAACTCCTCATTATTGAGTTTAGATTTTAGTGAGGGAGAACGCTTTAAGCGTTTTTCAATCCGAGTACGTTGCTCTTTAATCGTGAGTAACCAACTCCGCCCCTGCCGATTAGGCTGATATTGCCATTTTAGTAAGTGCATAATTAATAACTCTAAACGGCTTTCGAGTTCCGATAACTCCGAATTTCCCATTGTTTCTAACTCCTCCGTTAAATGCTTTATATCTACTTGATCAAATACTCTTTGGCTTAAATAATAAGCCTGTTCATTTGCCCAAGCGTATAAATCTGATGCGTAAGCAATAGACATAGTGTACCTCCTGCTGAAACAGCGTGAATGTTATCCTGAATATTCTATGAATATTGAGGATAAGAAGTCAAATAGCTCATTTATTACACTTCGAATACTTCGTAACGCTCCGCTTGACGCATCACAGTCAGCGTATCAAACAGATAGTCACAGGCTTCACGGGCTTTCCCAGTTGCACGGAAAATCGCTTTTTTGTCAGACTTGAGTAGTTCAAGCCAACCGGCAATATAATCCGCACTGTGTGGCACGGTGTTAAAGCCAATATGGGCGCATAAGAATGCACCGCCCATTTCGGCGACCAGCTCCTCAAAGGCATATAATTTGTTACCAAATTTTGCTTTTCCGGAGGTGATCGCCTCACGCCCCAGTCGGGATTGATGACCGGTGGCGTGGGTCATTTCGTGCAATAACGTGCTGTAATAACCGGCTTCGGAATCAAACTGCTTCATTTCCGGCATTACTACCGTATCGGATCTCGGGTGATAGTACGCCCGATTGCTCGGTTCGGATTTCACAGTCAGCCCGATACCGTCTAACATTGTGTGAATATCGGCAAATTCCCGAAACTGCTTTTCATCTGCCGCTGCCGGCTCAATCGGATCAAACAGTTCAACAGGCAGTTTTTCACATTGCTCGATGTTAAACAGATAATGTTTTTTTAACATTGCAAAACGTTCTATTTCCGGATTGCCCGCTTCATCAAACAACGGGTTGCCGTCTGCATCACATTTTTCCCGCTCGACAGGACGATAGCTGACGACCCGAGTGGCTTTCTCGCCTTTGCGGATATGGCCACCGAGATCGGACGCTGCTTTTGCAGTAATCCACTTGGACTGCTGATAGCCGTTTTCCGCCGCAGAGAGCCACAACAGTATAATATTGACGCCACTATAAAAGCGGTTTGAGACGGCATTTTTAGGTAAACCCAAATGGCTGCCGGCTGCACACCAAGGTTGTAGCCAGGGGGTAGTGCCACTCTCAAGGGCTGCAATAATACGATCAGTGATGTCTTGGTAAAGGTCGAATTTTGAGGTTGAGGTGTTCATCGTGTTCTCCTAAATTGAAAAATAAAGGGAACACGCCCACAGGGGAACGGGTTCCCCAATGGGTAGGCTCACCCGAGGGTGAGGAAGTCGGTAAAATTAAACCGCAAGCGGTCTGGTTTGAGCAAAAGTTTGCGAATATTGATGAATGTTCTGTTTGGCGTGTTCAATCGCCTCACTAATCAATTCACTCTTATAACCTGAGAATTGTCTGTCTCCGGCATCAAAAACGAGGTTGATCCAATCACTTTCGCCCAGTGCAATATTGGTGCGGCGATCTCTGACAACGGCATATAATTCTGCACATTGTGAGCTACCGTCAATAAAGTCTTGGCAAAGTCGGATTACCGTATTGAATTGGTGACGAAACCGGTCGATTTCAGCTATTTCTTCCCGTATGAAGATGAAGCGGAGATAAAACGGCAGCGATAAGTTGTGATTTAAAATAAGCGTGTAACAGATTCATAATTGTGTTCTCCAATTAAAAAGGGGAAAACACATTTCCTTAGGGAAAGGTTTTCCCTAAGGGTGAAAAAGCAGATAGGTGAATGTAAAGGCTATTTTGTTTCTTTAGCGATTAACATAATCGTAAATGTTAATTTACAGACCAATCTTGATTATTGCTCCATTCATTTTGAATATAGCGAATCGGGATTTGGCGAATATCGACCAACAGCACTCGTTTCCAAGGCGTTGGTGAGACGATGGTGAAGTAGTATCCTATTTCAGTTGCCGCCTGTATTGCTTGATACATTTGGGTGAGATCCGTTTCGGGGGTTTCCCAATAGCTATCATTTGGCGAGACATTTAGTTGGTTTAACAGCTTTGTATCAATAAAGGCTTTGCGATAAACCAGCCCTTGTTGAATATTGCTTGTGATTTGAGCCTTAATGTCTTGAAGTGGATCACAAGCTGATTTTTGATAGGATTGATGATTTTTCCAATTGAATGGTTCATCAGATTTAAAAAGTTTAAGGATTGAGGTAATCATTGGGTTTCTCCAAAAGAAAAAGTGGAGAAACATCTTGCCCGGAGGGAAAATGATTCCCCACAGGGTGAAAATATACCGCTAAAGCAATTATAAGAAGAATAAAATTCCCCTTTGCGAGAGGTTAATTGCGATAGACTAGCAACGAACCGTCCGGTTGTTGTTTAACATTGAGAAAGCGGAAAAATCCATCGCCCATTTTGTTAATAAAACGGACGCTGCTTTCCGATGTATGACGGTTTTGCCAAGCATATAAAGCATTTGCTTCAATTTGTTTGGCTATATGATCTTGACTATGGATATTTTTGGGATCCAAAATGTCCGCAAGACAGGACAGTCTGATATGAATCATAGTGTTATCCTTTAAGTTATCTCCAAAGGGAAAACACCGATTGCCCACAGGGAAATAGATGTTTCCCTTGGACAGGTTGATAGATAAAGTATTGAAAATCCATTCCAAGTGTTGAGGCACTTGCTACCGCTTACAGAATGGTGTCGGTATTTAAGGGTAGTTCTTTATTTGGGTTGGTGAACCGACCAACAAAGGGAATGAACCAAATTCACCGCAGTGAACCCGTAGCTCAATTCAGACGCATCCGAACGCAGTTCTAAGCCACCTACTTTGTATCCGCAGATACAGAAGTTGAGATTATTATTATCCATTTAAAATTTGAAACAAGAAAAAACTATCAAGTCGGTTTGGAGAGTTTATAAACTCTCCAAAACTAAAAAAGACTTTCCAATTTAATCCCGTCTTCTCATATTTTAAGGTAAGCGTAAATTTCCTCTCTATGGAGCATTTATGCAAGCCAAAACATCTTTTTATATTGCGCCGTTACTGCTGTTTTCGGTAGTCGCCAGTGCGAATCCTGCTAATCAACTCGCAGATATAAAGGTTAAAGTATTTACCTCGCAGACCTATCCTATTCAACAATCACACCTTGCTGATGTAGTTTACCATTTAGACAGTGTAGAAAAATTGGAAGAGTCTTTTTTACCCAATCTATCTACTGATCCAACACAAGCTGAACAGCAAGTCCGTCAAGTAATGAAGACGACAGAATGGAAGCAGTTTGAGACCAAACTCAAAATAGCTTATCAAGGTGTCATTGAGGGCTGGAAACAAGGTGTGATGAAAATCCCTGCGGTGGTATTTGAAACATCAAACCCGGCATATTCATCGGTTATTTATGGCGAAACTGATGTGGGTAAAGCGATTGTGCTTTATCGTGATGATTTACTCAAACGAGGAAATTTCCAATGAATTTTGCAACAAAAACGACAAAAATAACCGCTTATTCTGCTTTGATCTGTTCTCTCTCGCTCTCATCAGAACCTGTCGCAGCGATTGAAGCAAACAGTATCAATACGGCAACAATTATGACTTCTACTGTCTCGCCAAGCTGCTCTGACTGGAGTGTAGTCGGGACGTGTTTTTGGCTTAAATGTGTCTTGTGGAAATGTAGTGTAAAAACTTCTGTCAAAGTGCATCATTTTATCCCTGAAATGGTGGTCTCGGTCTACAACCACGGCAGCCAAAGCCCGTGGATAGAAATGAAGTGGTTAAATCCGGGTGCAAAAGGCGGGATGAATAACCGCTTAAATCAAAAATATACTCAGTACCGTTTCAAAAATGCCGAAGCTATTGGTCATCCCGGTGGTATTGCAATGCAGATGATCAGTTCGTTCGGTTACTCCTGTGAAAGTCAAACTACGCCTTATGTCCCTTATTTTTTAAGTGCTTTGGATTATCTTGCGTGGAATCACAATATGCCTGAAATGTTTTATCCCGAAGCCCTCATACCCTATATGAGAGATATTGGTTCGGTAACGGATATGTGGGGAAATCTTTATCCCCGTTCCGGTAGCGTGACGCAAACCCACGATTATAAAGCAGCGGCGGTTATTGCCCAGCGAGTCGCTGACATTGTGAGCCGGACAGGGCAATTACACGTTTACTATCCCGTACAAAAAAGCGGCGGCAAAGGTAAATGGTATCCGAAAGAAGTCATCGAGGGGGATAAAAAAACCCATCGCTGGCAGCTCCTTTCACCCAAAATGGAACAAAGTTGCAATGTCTTTCCACACGGCGGTGATTGGGCTGCTCATTCTGATCGTTTCTCCAATACCGAAAATTACAGTTGGGCATTATGGCGACCTTATGCTTGCTGTAAGAAAGCGGGGCAAGTGTTTTTAGGGAATGTGGATTGGACAAGTACCCATACACATTAACTATAGAGTTATCAGTCTCTCTTTAATCATTAAGGACAAAAAATGAAAAAAGTAAAACAACTCAAATGTATGACCGCTTGCATCATACTCGGTATGACGAGTCGTGCTTATGCGGAGAGTAACACGATTGATGTTGGTAGTAATGTTAGCAATTTTATTGAAAATGCCACCGGTTATAAAACCGGTAGTGTAGGTATATCCGGTCATACAGAAAACTATCCTGTGCTGTCTGACTATATGCACTATGCTATCGGCGGTGGTAGTGCGATTTCTGCTCCGGCATCTCGTGGCAGCCCCCATCAATATGGCATCGGCATCGGCTGGAAATCTAACTTAACCTGTGGCAAATTTGACATTAAATTCTCGATTAAAAACCAATTAAATGGGATTACTGAGGGGTTCAAAGATTTGTATGGCAACATTATCCAATCAGCAACCAGAGCGGTTGCCAGCTTACCGGCAATGATCATACAGCGGGCAAATCCACAACTTTATGATATTCTTTCAAACGGGTTATATCAGGGTAAAATTGACTTTAATAACTTCAAAACCAGTTGTGAAGCAATGTCTAACCAGTTGGCTGACTTAGCAATGGATAGCAAATTAGCTAAAATGGCCGGGCTACAGCGGGCAGCCGAAATTGCAGAAACCGAAACGGATGCAATGGCCGCTCGGAAAAAAATAGACAAGAGAGATGCTGAGAAAGGCATTCCCTGGGTAGGCGGTGAGCAACGTGGGGGGAAAGATCAGAAACCGATGGCTATCGTTGCGGATATTGTCGGCGCAGGCTATAACCTGGCATTAGGACGTGGTCCATTAGAAAAAGGCGATGTGCCTATCGCAAGCTGTGATGGAATGCTTTGTACGGAATGGAAAAATCCGGAAGAAGCGGCCGCTTATGCGAATGAGATTCTTGGGGAGACCTTTCTAGACGCTTGTGCAACCTGCCAAGAGAGTCAGAGTAGTGCGAAAGCGGGGAAAGGGGTAGCGCATTTTATTGAGAAAACGACTATTGAAAAAGCGACTAAATTAGAAGCTGCGCTGAACAATCTTGATGGGCTAACACCGGAACAGCTCAACTCACTCAGTACCTCAACCGTTTTCGTTACTAAAGGTGTATTGGAAGCCATCGCTGCCTCGCCTGATGCGGCGCTATTAGGGGCAAGATTATCGCAAGAATTAGCCATTTCCAAAGAAATGGAAAAATTGTTGCTCATTCGCCGTGCAATGCTGGCTGGGATGCGTGAACCGAATGTGATCAAATCCTCTTTAGTAGAGGAAGCAGAAAGAAATCTCAAGTTACTTGACAGAGAAATTGAACAGGTTAAACTCGAGATGGAGTTGCAACGTTCAATCAATGGTAATACAGCGTTGGTTGCGATTACTCAGCGAATGAATGAGCAAGCCTTTGCGGTAGATGATAATAGTCTTGGTGACAGCAACCGCCGCTTTGCGAATTTAAGCAATCCGGCCGGGGCGAATAACTTGAATACCGGTGATGTGGCTAATTCTGCAAGACAAGCGGTCGGGACGAGGCATATCGTTATCCCAAAGTCAGACGGCACGGGGATGAGTGATTTTTACGGCACTTATAAAGCCTCCCCAACTAACATTGCCAGTAATGTAAATGTCGGAAACTATACTCAAATTGCCCAAGTCAATGGCAATGCCGCCGAGCAAGCGACCGCATTATTGAAACAATTTGAGGGTTATTTAGGTCAAGGTAAATGGGATGTTAATGCTTATCGAGCAGGGTATGGATCTGATACTTATACCACGGCAGACGGACGAGTACACCGAGTCGAAAAAGGCACTGTTGTCAGCCGTGAAGATGCAGAACGTGATCTAGCCCGAAGAATGCCGCAATTTATGAATACGGCAAGACGTAATGTAGGGGCTGATGTTTGGGAAAAATTAACACCCGCAGCACAAGCGGTACTCACATCTGTCTCATATAACTACGGCTCGCTCTCTAAATTGGAAAGTGTTCGGAAAGCGGCGGCAGCCTCCGCCCAATCAGGTGATATGACAGCATTGGCAAATTCAATCCGTAACTTGCAAGGGCATAATAATGGCATTAATGCTCGCAGACGTAACCAAGAAGCCGATTATATTGTAAACGCACAAAAAGGAAACTAACCTATGAAAAAACTTACCGTTTTAGCTTTATCAGTAGCTCTATTCTCAACAACAGCCTTTGCTAATAGTAACGTAGTGTATTCTTGCACAACGATGGAAAACCTCCCCGTTGTTGTGAAGAAAGAGGGGAATAATTACGTCTTTTCGTATGACAAAATGACATTTAAGAACCCAATAAAAGAGGCACTTAAAAACCCTGAATCAGAAATTGCCGGTGGTTCTCAATTTACTACAGCAACGCTAGAGTTGCGTAATAAAGGTTATTCTTACGTCATCGGACACATTGAGCCGAGAGGTAATCCAAAAGGGGCATTTGAGGCAAGTTTCACCTTGAAAGAAACCAAAACAGGTCGGGTGATTGAAACATTTGAATGCTTGCCAAACAAGCCTATCAAACATAATTTTGATCGCAAACTGATGCAAAAATCCGGCTTTGCAGCTTAATTAAATAATTAGCCCGCCTGTCTGAATAGTTAGGTGGGCCTTCTTTTAGCAACAATTCACGAAAACGTTTGTATTTCCCCTGTGTAGTCTATATATTGCACAAAAACTCCCTTGACACCCTAACACTTTCGGCGTACATTTGATACTCATATAACTGGAAGGAGCATACTATGCTATTCAAAGAAAAAGGTTATGACGAGTTTCTTGCCGAGCAAATTAAAGCGGGCCAAGAAGCGATAGCTAGAGGTGAAACCTTTACTCGGGAACAGATCAATAACGAATTAAATGTATTATTTGCTGAAATGCAAAAACGTCAGAAATCACGAGAAGATGAAAATTCGTTTGGGGTTGCTTATGCCTAAATCTTGGGAACTGTCATCAAAAGCAAAGTCTAACTTAGTTGAGATTTTAGAATCTGTGGAAGACTATACTGGACATTGGTTGAGTGCAGTTTCACTTTGGGAACAACTACAAAATAAACTTGATCTCATTGCATTTATGCCTACGATAGGCATACGTAGAGATGATGGCACATTGGAAACATTCTGCCGTAATTATCGTATTGTTTATGAGATACACCCCGAAAAAGTATATATTTTAACAATAATCCATTCTCGCCGTTTATATCCAAGACCATAAAGGAGCATAAACAATGTCTATAAAATCCAAACTTTCAGCCCTTGCAACAGCGTATAAGTCTGCTTGTGCCGATAGCAAGAATGCTTGGCAAAATACGGATTGTTCGATTTCTGACAGTGTTAAAGAAAGTACGAAGATTACATTTGCATTATGGGTAAATCCATCAATCAGTAATGAAGATGGCTATCGAATGGGGCATTCTGGGTACGGTTACTATTGTAACGACATTAAGATCCATAATTAATGACTTGAAAGGCGTATATTAAAATATACGCCTTATTATTTTGATATTACTTGTTCATTTTTGACTTATTCATTTTTGATATTTCTGATTTACTTGTGTTTATTCCGTCATTAGTGTTACTTTGAACAGTTCTGCCACCGCTATTAACAGCATTATCTAATCCTAACCCAGCTTTAATACCAGTCCAGCCTAAAAACGTAACCCACAATCCGGGTAAAAGCAAATACATCACATTAGTTAAGATATTTAATAAATACTCTTGTGTCGCACCACCTGTTTCGGTCAGGAACTCACCCAGGTTATCTATTTTAACCAGTTGTGATTTATCCGATACAAAACCAAACAAGGTTTCGTATAGCGACATATCAAGCCAAAATGCGATTTCCCACCAAAACGACAGGAAAAATACGGCAAACCAACCAAAGGTCATTGTCATCATTGCTTTCACACTATACCCACTAAATACAATGATAATAGGCATACTGATACTGATTGCAAAGAGTATCAGGCTTTGAACATACGGTAGTGATTGCTTGACTGAGTCAAACGCCGGGGCTGTGATAGCATTACCGACCGTACCGCCTACTCCGGCAATCTCTTTTGACGACATATTTCAAAAAATTGTAAAAGATCGTTCATTCCTGACATCTATTACCCCAACAAAGCTTTTTTGAAATCGTCAAAAGAATGATCAGGATTAAAAGTATATCCTACAGACTCTTTACCTTGATATGAACGCTTTAAAATGACCTGTTCAACTATTTCTTTATACTTATGAGAATAAAGCTCTACATAGAGCAATTCAACTTTTGTCGAAAATTTCTCTTTCATTATCAACTAAAATGCTCGGATCGTATTCAATGTTTAACGTTAAAAAACTTGTATCATCAAACCCTAATTCCGAATCTTGTTCATCAATAATTAGCAAATTATGTTCAACCATTCTTTCAAGGTACTCAAATACAGTATCGCTAGAATACATATTACTGAAAATCGAGTGAAATCCCTCAGGTGTAATATAGGTACTTAATAAAAAGGTATAAACTGTTTGACAAAAATCAAAGGGTAAACCTAATTCTGCGGCTTTTTTTAGAAAATTCTTTTCTTTACTCATCTGATTATCCATTGCCCTGATTTCTTCATCATTCATCATATATCTTGTTAAGTTGAACCCGTCTAAATTTATATCTGGCATTCTATTTGAAAATAATATTTCTCCTCGTTCAAAAAGTTCTGAATGTGGTATTGTTGAAACATAATACTGCTCGATTCTTTGCTTAAGCACACCATTAAAATAATATCCATCTTCAATTTCATTCCTACGAGGATTATCTTTAGAAATTTTGGCATAAAGTTCCATTTTTGGCGTACAACTCACAGAAGCCCAATCTTTGTGCCTCTCTGTGCTGTACGCTTGCCATAAACAGAAATTTTGCGACACACTATTAAATTTATTATCAAGCAGATGGAATGTGATGTAATGGAAATGGCTATGCTCAAAACCATTGTCAGTAATGGTTTTCCATTCTTCATAAACAGTGAATGTATTGATTTCATCCTCTTCGATATGAGCTAATAAGCCTATAAAGGCTTTATTTTTCCGTTTTCTACACGCAATATAGTAAGTTTTATTCGGGAATGGTCTTTTTAAAGCTAAATCTTCTATAGGAATGTCATATTCAAAACGATCATTTCCAGCCGTAATACTTAAACGCTCTAATGTGACTTTGGCATCTCTAAACGGATTGATAAACGTGGGCGTTAAATGGATGAGCATAGTGTTATATTTCCAAGTATAAGAATAGATACGAGAAATATAATAATCCCCGCACACAGAGAAAAGCCGAAACTCTCCAAATATCAGAGACAATTAATGATAAAATGCTTGCATTTTACTGCATAGACTATATATTGTACTAAACGGTACTTATCGCCTGGCAGATAGGTGGTATGCAAAAAATTATGGGAGTTTCCTATGACAGAAGAATACAAAAACTTTTTAACAAAGTAAGTAAAACAAGGACTTGATGACATTGAAAATGGTCGTGTTATTTCATTAGAAGAAAGTCGCCAGCTTTGTCAGAAAGCTATATATGAAACTAAAATAATTACCCCTGCCTGAATAAGTCGTAAGCTTTCTTTTAGCAATACCCCACTACTAAAATGTTTGTGTAGTCTATAACACATAAATATCCTTGACACTACAACACTTTAAGCGTAGATTCGATATGAATATAACTGAAAGGAACATACTATGCTATTCAAAGAAAAAGGTTATGATGAGTATCTCTCTCAGAAAATTGCTAAGGGGCGTGAAGAACTAGAAGCCGGGAAAGGCATTCCGCTTGATCAAGCAAAAATTTTGGTTCGAGCAACTATCGAAGAAACTGCTCAAGATTTAGCTGATTTTGAACGTAGTGTAGCGTATGCCTAAACCAGTAGTACTATCGCCTGAAGCGATTAATGATATAAGAGCCTGTGTCCGTCAAGTAATGATATATACAGGCTTTGAAAACAGTGGGATCAAATTACAAGAAGATATTTTTGCTAAAATAGACACTATCGGATTTATGCCTTCTGCTATTGGTCGAATCCGTGATGGCAAAACTAGGGAAGCATTTGTAAGAGGTTATCGAATTGTCTATGAAGAGCGAGAAGATCACGTTTGGATTATTGCTGTAATTCACTCAAGTAGAATTTACCCTAAAATAGGAGAGTAATGATGTCTCTAAAATCCAAACTTTCAGCCCTTGCAGCAGCGTATAAGTCTGCTTGTGCCAATAGTGAGACTGCTTGGCAAAATACGGATTGTTCGATTTCTGAAAGTGTCAAAGAAAGTACGAAGATTCAGTTTGCGTTATTTTGGGGATCGGTTGAAGCATATGAAACTCGTAAATTAAGAGAAGAAGTCAGTGCATTACGGAAAGAGTTAAGAGAAAGAAATCATTAAAAACTCGGTAGCTACTCTAATTTTTATATCTATTAAGCCGCTCACAACTATATAGAAGTTTAACTTTCCTCTCATTTATCCTCATTACTTTCACTCTTGACACTTCACTATTTTCGGCGTAAATTCCACCACAGCACTCAAAAAATTGGAGAATAACAAATGTCTCTAAAATCTAAATTCTCAACCTTTACGGCGGCGTATAAATCAGCATTGAAAAACAACAGTAATGATGAATGGAGTGAGGCGGGTAAAGGTATTACTGCAAAAGATACATTTAGCACAATAGGGAAAGGTTTAGCTTTTATTTCTATTGCTACTACAAAATCTTATTTATCATTACATAATGCTAGTGCAAGTGATAGATATGAAGAAGATGAATATAATAATGATGACGGCTATAGAATGGGACATTCTGGTTATGGGTATTATAGTGGCGATATAAAAATCCACGATTAATGTAAGTAATAAGGCGTATATTGTAATATACGCCTTATTATTTTTAACTTATTTATTTTACAACGGATTTACTTGTGTTTATTCCGTCATTAGTACCACTTTTAGCTTCTTTCGCTCCTCCTTGAATAGCGGAGCTTATCCCATTACCAACCTTAACTCCAGCCCAACTTAAGAAACCAATCCATAATGCTGGTATCACCAAATACATAGAATTAAGTACCATATTCATTGAAGCGTGTTCATCGCCCTCTCGGAAAAATTCTGCAACATCATCAATAATGTTTCCATTACCACCTAAGTGTCCGTACAGAGCTTGATAAAGAGAGCTATCTGTCAATGATCTTCCAAAATTGAACCACAAAGATCCTTTAAAAGTGATCCACTTTTATTATTTCTTAATTACGATGTTTAAATCGATAAGATTCATTACCCGTTTCTAAAATATGGCAATGGTGAATTAA
>NZ_SPPA01000037.1:0-11632 GCF_004569585.1 Muribacter muris
TTTTAAATCCCTTTATCCAACCAGCGCAAGCGGTTGATTTTAGGCATAATTTTACAAAAGGCAAACCAGTGTACACTGGTTTTGTTTTCTCTTGCAGAGAAAACAAAATAAACCCTGAAGAAAAAATAATTTCTTTCAGGAATGTATGTTTTATAACTATTAGAGGATTATAAATATGAAAAAAATAGACGTTTTAGTTGATGTGTATAGAAACGTATTTGCTTTTGATAAGTTTGAGGAAGCTCCTTGGTGTTATAGCAACTTTAGAGCGATAGATCCTGAATTACAGCCCATCGTTGATGATGCTGTCGAGAAAATGATTGAAGTCGAGAATATTTATGTTTTCGATCATCATACTATCCTATGTTCATCTTATGAGCCAGAAAAAACGAATATAAAAGCTTTGCTTGATACAGAAGTGTTAGTGTTTACGTTAAGTGAGGTATAGAATGAAACATCTAAAATCAATAATGATTGCAACGGTATTGGCATTGGGTTCTTTCTCTGCAATAGCACAAACCGCAGAGAACATATTTAACCAAGCTCAAACTATCTCTGATGAGGCTGAAAGCTTGAGGAAAGAGTCTGTTAGATATCAAAATTGGGGTTGGCGTATATTAGATCAGGATAAATTCGATAGAGCTCAAAGTTTATATGAAGAGAGCTTTAAATTGTATGAGGAAGCTCGACAACAAGGGAATATTGAAGCGGAAAATGCTTTATTGAAGCATAAATTGGATTTAGCTGTAGTATTTGTGGATCTGAAACAGTGTATTCAGGCAAAGCCTTTATTAAATGATCTTTTAGCGGAATCATCAGAAAATGCTAATCCGTTATTAAAAGCACAAGCTATAGGTTATATTGGGAATCTGTATGTGAGCGGAACATGTTTTCGCAAAGATGTGTCAAAAGGGGTTAAGCTCTTTGGTCAATCTTGCGATTTAGGGAGTTGGCACGGATGTAATCGATACAATGAATTTGATAAGAACAAATAACCTATTTTACCTATTATCAAAACCCCTTCATCTTCTGGCGGGATTTTTTATATAAATCCTCGATATGCTCTCGCTGTGATACAAGGCTAACTGATTGTTTATTGTTAGAGGGAATTCTGAATCTGGCGAGAGATTCTCTTCGTGGTGCTTTACACTGCCTTAAAAACAACGTATAATTCGCACTCTTTTTGTGCAATGCACAAATGATTGATGGTGCTTACCATTTAAGCCCCGTCCAAGACCGTAGGTGAAGCTATGTGAACAGTTTCTTAATTGAAAACCTACGTAGATGGTGAACAGACAGATTTTTCTGCTTCTGTACACCTTAGCCT
Source organism: Muribacter muris (assembly GCF_004569585.1). NCBI lineage: Bacteria > Pseudomonadati > Pseudomonadota > Gammaproteobacteria > Pasteurellales > Pasteurellaceae > Muribacter > Muribacter muris. The sequence continues at coordinate 1,328 of NZ_SPPA01000037.1, forward strand.
CAAAAAGATGCCTAACAAGCGGTGATTTTTTTGAGATTTTTTGTAAATTCTGCCTTGTGCAGAGTGTATCAGGAGCTAAAACCAATGGCATTAAATCTTCAAGACAAGCAAGCAATTGTTGCTGAAGTAAACGAAGCTGCCAAAGGTGCCCTTTCTGCTGTGGTTGCGGATTCTCGCGGCGTAACAGTAGAGAAAATGACTGAGTTACGTAAATCTGCCCGTGAAGCGGGTGTAACAATGCGTGTTGTGCGTAATACTTTATTACGCCGTGCGGTTGAAGGTACTGATTTTGAGTGCTTGACAGATACGTTTACCGGTCCGACTCTGATTGCGTTTTCAAATGAACATCCGGGCGCAGCGGCTCGTTTATTCACTGAATTTGCAAAAGCAAACAAAGAGTTTGAACTTAAAGGTGCAGCCTTTGAAGGTAAAATCCAAGATGTTGAATTCTTGGCAACATTACCAACTTACGAAGAAGCAATTGCACGTTTAATGGGCACAATGAAAGAAGCTGCGGCAGGCAAACTTGTTCGCACTCTTGCAGCATTACGCGACAAATTACAAGAAGCGGCATAATTTTCCGCCGTATTCTTCACTCGTTTAACTTATTTACTTTAGGAATTGATTGTTATGTCATTAACTAACGAACAAATCATTGAAGCGATTGCTTCTAAATCAGTATCAGAAATCGTTGAACTAATCACTGCGATGGAAGAAAAATTCGGTGTTTCAGCAGCGGCAGCAGTAGCAGCAGCTCCGGCAGCAGGCGGCGCAGCGGCAGAAGAGAAAACTGAATTTGATGTTATCCTTGCAGAAGCAGGCGCAAACAAAGTAGCTGTTATTAAAGCAGTTCGTGGTGCAACCGGCTTAGGCTTAAAAGAAGCGAAAGACTTAGTTGAGTCTGCACCGGCAGCATTAAAAGAAGGTATCTCTAAACCTGAAGCTGAAGCGCTTAAGAAAGAATTAGAAGAAGCTGGTGCGAAAGTTGAAATCAAATAATTTTTGATTAAACTGTTAGTCTGGCTAAGACTTGATGGCTGGTGGATTTCCCATCAGCCATTTTCTGCTTAAAGTTTAGAATAAATTTGTGTCGTTTTATTTTATTCTAACTTATTGATTTTAAATCAATTAACAAGCGGTTTGTTGTTGAGAAAAGTTTGCAAACCACTTTCCTAACCCAATCAAACGCCAGTGCGGTAGTGATTTTTGACCCCTGTTCCCTGATTGGAAGACGACATCTCGTATCCTATTTTTAATGCCACTTCCTGCCGAGTCTTTAGGCGGATTGTGAAAATTCAACCAAATAAAAATCAGAAGGCTATCTTATAATGGCATATTCATATTCCGAGAAAAAGCGTATCCGTAAGAGCTTTGGTAAACGTCCGCAAGTTCTGAACGTACCTTATCTACTAACCATTCAGCTTGATTCTTTCGATAAATTTATTCAAAGAGATCCTGAAGGACAACAAGGTTTAGAAGCGGCATTCCGTTCAGTGTTTCCGATTGTCAGCAGTAACGGGGCGACTGAATTACAATACGTTTCTTATGAATTAGGCGAGCCGGTTTTTGATGTGCGTGAATGTCAAATTCGCGGCACGACCTATGCAGCCCCTTTGCGTGTTAAATTGCGCTTAGTTTCCTTTGATCGTGAGGCGGCAGCCGGCACGGTGAAAGATATTAAAGAACAAAACGTCTATATGGGCGAAATTCCGTTGATGACCGATAACGGTACTTTTGTGATCAATGGGACGGAGCGGGTTATCGTTTCGCAATTACATCGTAGCCCGGGCGTTTTCTTCGATTCCGACAAAGGTAAAACCCACGCTTCTGGTAAAGTGCTGTATAACGCACGCATTATTCCTTACCGTGGTTCTTGGTTGGATTTTGAATTTGATCCGAAAGATAACCTGTATGCCCGTATCGACCGCCGCCGTAAATTGCCGGCAACCATTATTTTGCGTGCATTAGGTTACACAACCGAAGACATTCTTAATATGTTCTTCGACAAAATTGTCTTTCATATTCAAGACAATAAATTGTTGATGACCTTAGTGCCGGAGCGTTTAGTCGGTGAAACCGCTGCCTTTGATATTGAGGCGAACGGTAAAGTGTATGTTGAGAACGGTCGCCGTATTACTAGACGTCATACTCGTGCATTAGAAAAAGATAATATTACCCAAATTGAAGTGCCGACCGAGTATATTGTCGGCCGTGTTACGGCGAAAGATTACGTTGATTTATCCACAGGGGAAATTCTTTGCCCTTCCAATACGGAAATTTCGTTAGAGACCTTAGCCAAATTAGCACAAGCGGGTTACAACGAAATTGAAGTGCTGTTTACTAATGATCTTGATCACGGTCCTTATATTTCCGAAACCCTACGCATTGATCCGACCTATGACCGCTTGAGTGCATTGGTTGAAATTTACCGTATGATGCGTCCGGGCGAGCCACCGACAAAAGAAGCGGCGGAAGGCTTGTTCGACAATATGTTCTTCTCGACAGACCGTTACGATCTTTCAGCGGTCGGTCGGATGAAGTTCAACCGTTCGTTAGAAATTCCGGAAGGGGTTGGGTCAGGGGTACTAAGCAACGATGACATCATCGGTGTGATGAAGAAACTGATCGAAATCCGTAACGGTCGTGGCGAAGTGGACGATATTGACCATTTAGGTAACCGTCGTATTCGTTCTGTAGGCGAGATGGCAGAAAACCAATTCCGTATCGGTTTAGTGCGTGTTGAGCGTGCGGTGCGTGAGCGTCTGTCATTAGGTGATTTAGACGGCGTAACGCCGCAAGATTTAATCAATGCCAAACCAATCTCGGCGGCAGTGAAAGAGTTCTTCGGCTCTTCGCAACTTTCGCAATTTATGGACCAAAACAACCCGCTTTCAGAGGTAACTCACAAACGTCGTATTTCGGCATTAGGTCCGGGCGGCTTAACCCGTGAGCGTGCCGGCTTTGAAGTGCGAGATGTTCACGCCACCCACTATGGTCGTGTTTGTCCGATTGAAACGCCGGAAGGACCGAACATCGGTTTGATCAACTCTCTTTCCGTTTATGCCCGTACCAACGATTACGGCTTCTTAGAAACGCCGTATCGTAAAGTCGTTGACGGACAAGTTACCGAAGAGATCGAGTATCTTTCTGCGATTGAAGAAGGCAACTTCGTGATCGCACAGGCAAACTCAAACTTAGATGCCGACTTCCGCTTTACCGACACTTATGTTACCTGTCGTGGTGAACACGGTGAATCCGGTTTATATCGTCCGGAAGAAATTCACTATATGGACGTTTCAACCCAGCAGGTCGTTTCCGTGGCGGCAGCGTTAATTCCGTTCCTTGAGCACGACGATGCGAACCGTGCGTTGATGGGGGCGAACATGCAACGTCAGGCAGTACCAACCTTACGAGCGGATAAACCGCTAGTCGGTACAGGGATTGAAAAAGCGGTTGCGCTTGACTCCGGTGTGGCGGTCGTGGCAAAACGTGGTGGGACAATCCAGTATGTTGATGCCTCACGTATCGTGGTGAAAGTGAACGAAGACGAAACCGTGGCGGGCGAAGCGGGGATTGATATTTATAACTTAATCAAATATACCCGTTCAAACCAAAATACCTGTATCAACCAAATTCCGTGTGTGAAATTGGGCGAACCGGTGGAGCGTGGCGAAATTTTAGCGGACGGCCCTTCAACGGATCTCGGTGAATTGGCACTCGGTCAAAATATCCGTGTCGCCTTTATGCCTTGGAACGGTTATAACTTTGAAGACTCAATGTTGGTTTCCGAGCGTGTCGTACAAGAAGATCGTTTCACCACCATTCACATTCAAGAGTTATCCTGCGTGGCTCGTGATACCAAACTCGGTGCGGAAGAGATCACTGCCGATATTCCGAATGTGGGTGAATCGGCACTGAGCAAGCTGGACGAATCTGGTATTGTTTACATCGGTGCGGAAGTGAAAGGCGGCGATATTCTTGTCGGTAAAGTAACCCCGAAAGGGGAAACCCAATTAACGCCGGAAGAGAAATTATTACGGGCAATCTTTGGTGAAAAAGCCTCTGACGTAAAAGATTCTTCCCTGCGCGTACCGAACGGAACATCGGGTACGGTTATTGACGTACAAGTATTTACCCGTGATGGTGTCGAAAAAGATAAACGGGCGAAAGAAATCGAAGAAATGCAGCTCAAAGAGGCGAAGAAAGACCTTGTTGAAGAGTTGCAAATCTTAGAAGCCGGCTTATTTACCCGTGTACGCAGCCTATTGCTTGACGGTGGTGTGAAAGAAGAGACTCTGGATAAGTTAGCCCGTGAAAAATGGCTAGAGCAAACCCTCGAAGACGAAGCGAAGCAAAATCAGCTTGAGCAGCTTGCCGAGCAGCACGAAGAGCTACGCAAAGAGTTTGAGCGTAAACTTGAGATCAAACGTAACAAGATTATTCAAGGGGACGATCTCGCACCAGGCGTATTGAAAGTAGTGAAAGTCTATTTGGCGGTAAAACGTCAAATCCAGCCGGGTGATAAAATGGCGGGTCGCCACGGTAACAAAGGGGTTATCTCGAAAATCAATCCGGTGGAAGATATGCCGTACGATGAAAACGGTCAGCCGGTGGAAATCGTGTTGAACCCGTTGGGCGTTCCGTCTCGTATGAACATCGGTCAGATCCTCGAAACTCACTTAGGTTTGGCGGCGAAAGGCATTGGTGATCAAATTAACGCAATGATCAAACAGCAACAATCTATTGCTAAGTTGCGTGAATATATCCAAAAAGCCTACGATTTAGGGCACGGTGCGCAAAGCGTGGATTTAAGCACGTTCAGCGATGAAGAAGTGATGCGTTTAGCGCAAAATTTACGCAAAGGCTTACCGCTTGCCACCCCTGTATTTGACGGTGCGCACGAAAGTGAGATCAAAGGCTTGCTTGAGCTTGGCGGCTTGCCGACTTCCGGTCAGATCACCTTATATGATGGACGTACCGGCGAGAAATTTGAGCGTCCGGTTACCGTCGGCTATATGTATATGCTCAAATTGAACCACTTGGTTGATGACAAAATGCACGCCCGTTCAACCGGCTCGTACAGTTTGGTCACGCAGCAGCCGTTGGGTGGTAAAGCACAATTCGGTGGTCAGCGTTTCGGTGAGATGGAGGTATGGGCACTGGAAGCATACGGTGCGGCTTATACCTTACAAGAGATGCTCACGGTGAAATCCGATGACGTGAGCGGACGTACCACAATGTATAAAAACATCGTGGACGGCACGCATTATATGGAACCGGGAATGCCGGAATCCTTCAACGTGATTACGAAAGAGATTCGTGCATTAGCGATTGATATGGAATTGGACGAAGCCTAATTCCTCGCTTATCCCTCTTAATGCAGGGGAAATCTCGCAAGCGGTCGGATTTGCAAAAAATGTTGCAAAACAGACCGCTTGTTATCCGCAATAAAATTCGTAGGGTAAGCATCGGCTTGCCAAACAAAACAACCTCAACTCAGGGGCAAAAACGTGAAAGACTTAGTAAAGTTTTTAAAAGCACAATCTAAATCAAATGATGATTTTGATGTGATTAAAATCGGCTTAGCATCACCGGATAAAATCCGCTCGTGGTCATTTGGCGAAGTGAAAAAGCCGGAAACCATTAACTACCGCACCTTCAAGCCGGAGCGTGATGGGTTATTCTGTGCCAGAATTTTCGGGCCGGTGAAAGATTATGAATGTCTATGCGGTAAATATAAACGCTTAAAACACCGTGGCGTGATCTGTGAAAAATGTGGTGTTGAAGTTACCCAAACCAAAGTACGCCGTGATCGTATGGGGCATATTGAGCTTGCTTGCCCGGTTGCGCATATTTGGTTCTTAAAATCATTGCCGTCCCGTATCGGCTTGATTTTAGATATGCCATTGCGTGATATTGAACGTGTGCTGTATTTTGAATCCTATGTGGTGATTGAGCCGGGAATGACCGATCTTGAGAAAAATCAGTTATTAACGGAAGAACAGTATTGGGAAGCGGAAGAGCGCTGGGGCGACGAGTTTGAAGCGAAAATGGGGGCAGAAGGTATCCAAGCCCTGTTGAAAGATTTACAACTTGAGCACCAATGTGAACTATTGCGTGAAGAATTACAAGAAACTAACTCTGAAACGAAACGCAAAAAAATCACGAAACGTTTGAAATTATTAGAGGCTTTCCTTCAATCCGGCAACAAACCGGAATGGATGGTAATGACAGTATTACCGGTATTACCACCGGATTTACGCCCGTTAGTGCCGCTTGATGGCGGTCGTTTTGCGACTTCTGACTTAAACGATTTATACCGCCGTGTCATTAACCGTAACAACCGTTTAAAACGCTTATTGGATTTGGTTGCACCGGATATTATCGTGCGTAACGAAAAACGGATGTTGCAAGAATCGGTCGATGCATTATTAGATAACGGTCGTCGTGGTCGTGCGATCACCGGTTCAAACAAACGCCCGTTAAAATCCCTTGCGGATATGATTAAGGGTAAACAAGGTCGTTTCCGTCAGAACCTATTAGGTAAACGTGTGGATTACTCCGGTCGTTCGGTGATTACCGTAGGTCCTTACCTCCACCTCCACCAGTGTGGTTTGCCGAAAAAAATGGCGTTGGAGTTGTTCCGTCCGTTCATCTATTCAAAATTAGAAAGCCGTGGTATCGCTTCAACCATTAAAGCAGCGAAGAAAATGGTCGAGCGTGAAGATCCGATCGTATGGGATATCTTGGCGGAAGTGATTCGTGAACACCCGATTCTGCTAAACCGTGCGCCGACCCTTCACCGTTTGGGTATTCAAGCCTTTGAACCTTTATTGATTGAAGGTAAAGCGATTCAGTTACACCCGCTCGTGTGTGCGGCGTTCAACGCCGACTTCGATGGCGACCAAATGGCGGTACACGTGCCATTAACCCTTGAAGCGCAGCTAGAAGCCCGTGCGTTGATGATGTCTACCAATAACGTGTTATCGCCAGCTAACGGTGATCCGATCATCGTGCCGTCTCAAGACGTTGTATTGGGACTTTACTATATGACACGGGATAAGGTGAAAGGCAAAGGCGAGGGAATGTACTTCCTTGATCCGCGTGAAGCGGAAAAAGCCTACCGCACCGGTCAAGCGGAATTGCACGCACGGGTTAAAGTGCGGGTAACCGAATATGAGAAAAATGAGGCTGGTGAGTTTGTCGGTTCAACAGCGTTGGTTGATACCACCGTTGGTCGTGCTATTTTATGGATGATCTCGCCAAAAGGAATGCCGTTTAAACTGTTTAACCAAACACTAGGCAAAAAAGCGATTTCAAAATTGATTAACGAAGCCTATCGCCGTTTAGGGTTGAAAGAAGCGGTTATCTTTGCCGACCAAATTATGTATACCGGTTTTGCTTATGCGGCACGTTCCGGTTCTTCGGTCGGTATTGACGATATGGTTATTCCGCAGCAGAAATATGAGATTATTGAAGCAGCGGAAGCCGAAGTGGCGGAAATCCAAGAGCAGTTTAATCAAGGTTTGGTAACTGCCGGTGAACGTTATAACAAAGTGATCGATATTTGGGCGGCGGCGAACGAGCGTGTTGCAAAAGCGATGATGGAAAACCTTTCAACCGAAGAAGTGATTAACCGTCACGGCGAGCCGGAAAAACAAGCGTCATTCAACAGTATCTTTATGATGGCGGATTCCGGGGCGCGGGGTTCTGCGGCACAGATTCGTCAGCTTGCCGGTATGCGTGGTTTGATGGCACGTCCGGACGGCTCGATCATTGAAACGCCGATTACGGCAAACTTCCGTGAAGGCTTGAACGTTCTTCAATACTTTATTTCAACCCACGGTGCGCGTAAAGGTTTGGCAGATACGGCATTAAAAACGGCGAACTCCGGTTACTTGACCCGCCGTCTTGTAGATGTGGCACAAGATTTAGTGATTGTTGAGGACGACTGTGGTACGCACGAAGGTATCGTAATGACACCGCTTATTGAAGGTGGTGATGTGAAAGAGCCGTTGCGTGATCGTGTTTTAGGACGTGTCGCAGCAGAAGATGTATTCAAACCGGGTACGGAAGAGGTGCTTATCCCACGCAATACCTTAATTGATGAGAAATTGTGTGATGTGATTGATGCGGAATCTGTCGATGTTATCAAAGTCCGTTCCGTTGTAACCTGTGATACCGATTTCGGTGTGTGTGCGAAATGTTACGGTCGTGATCTTGCCCGTGGTCATTTGATCAACCAAGGGGAAGCGGTCGGGGTTATTGCGGCACAATCAATCGGTGAGCCGGGTACACAGTTAACGATGCGTACGTTCCACATTGGTGGTGCGGCATCTGCGGCGGCTAAAGAGTCCAGCATTCAAGTCAAAAATGCGGGTACGCTTAAATTAACGAACGCAAAATTTGTTACAAATAAAGACGGCAAAATTGTCTTGACCTCCCGTAATACCGAATTAACCGTAGTAGATGCGTTTGGTCGTACCAAAGAGAACTATAAAGTACCTTACGGTGCAGTGCTGTCAAAAGGCGACGGTGAAGAGGTGAATGCCGGTGAAATCGTGGCAAACTGGGATCCGCATACAATGCCGATCATCTCAGAGGTAAGCGGTTTCATCAAATTCAGCGATATTGTGGACGGTTTAACCGTTACTCGCCAAACCGATGAATTAACCGGTCTTTCATCTATTGTGGTGCAAGATGTGGGTGAGCGTGCAACCGCAGGTAAAGATTTACGTCCAGCGTTAAAATTAGTGGATGCGCAAGGTAACGATATTCTGCTTAACAATACCGATGTGCCGGCACAGTATTTCTTACCGGGTAAAGCGATTGTAACTTTAAATGACGGCGTGGAAATCGCAGTTGGTGAAGCCCTTGCCCGTATTCCGCAAGAGTCAACAGCGACTAAAGATATTACCGGTGGTTTACCACGGGTTGCCGATTTATTTGAAGCACGTAAACCGAAAGAACCGGCTATCTTGGCGGAAATTTCAGGGATTGTGTCGTTTGGTAAAGAAACCAAAGGAAAACGCCGCTTGTTGATCACACCGGCAGAAGGTGAAACTTACGAAGAGATGATCCCGAAATGGCGTCAGCTTAACGTCTTTGAAGGTGAAATGGTGGAACGTGGTGATGTGATCTCAGACGGTGCGGAAACACCACACGATATTCTGCGTTTGCGTGGCGTACACGCCGTAACCGATTACATTGTGAACGAAGTGCAAGAAGTTTACCGCTTACAAGGGGTAAAAATTAACGATAAGCATATCGAAGTGATTGTCCGCCAAATGTTGCGTAAAGCGATTATCACCAATGCTTACGATTCCGAGTTCTTAGAAGGTGAGCAAGTTGAGGTTGCCCGCATTAAAATTGCTAACCGTAAGCGTGCGGCAGAAGGCAAACCGTTAGTGGAATTTGAACGTGAATTACTGGGGATTACCAAAGCTTCTCTTGCAACGGAATCCTTTATTTCGGCGGCATCGTTCCAAGAAACGACCCGTGTACTCACCGAAGCGGCGGTAGCCGGTAAGCGTGATGAACTGCGAGGCTTAAAAGAGAATGTTATCGTCGGTCGTCTCATTCCGGCAGGGACAGGTTTTGCCTACCATCAAGCTCGTGCGAAAAAACGGCTTTCCGGCGAATCAATGAAGATTGAAACGCCTGCGGTATCTGCTGCATCGGCTTTTGCCACTGCACAAGAGATTGAAGCGGAAACGCAAAATGTGATTGCTGATGAAGCGACACAAAATCTTGCGGCATTATTAAATGCCGGTATCGAGATGGACGAGGAGTAATCTTTGTATAAGAAGTAGGGAATCCCCTACTTTCTGTGAATTGATTAAAAAGTATTAGGTTATAGAACCTAAAAACTAAAAAAGGTTGCTATTTTTTAGACTTTATGGGTTATAATAGTAGCCTTTACAGCGCTTTTTTCTCAGGATAGAGAAAAAAGATAAAGATCGACGTTATTGATTAACGTCTTCCTTTGGTTCGATGACGATTAATAGAGGATCATCAAAATGAAAAAATCTGTAATTGCATTAGCAGTATCTGGTTTAGCCTTAGCAACTGCGGCACAAGCGGCACCACAAGCAAACACTTTCTATGCGGGTGCAAAAGCGGGTTGGGCAACCGTTCACGGTGGGGTGAAACAATTCAACTCTAAATACGCAGATGATGCACGTTATGGTTCAGGTTTCTCAGAAGGTTTCAACGGAGAAGCAGAGCTTTTCGGTATTAACCGTAACTCTGTAAACTACGGCGTGTTCGGCGGTTACCAAATCGCAGATAACCTAGCGGTTGAGT
>NZ_SPPA01000038.1:0-11018 GCF_004569585.1 Muribacter muris
TTTTGCATAAAAATTACTCGTTTTTCTTGGTGAGAATTTTCTATTTAAATTCAAATAGATATTTAGCCTATTTTGCAATGTATGCCGAAAAAATGCAATGTATGCCGAAACTATTTTCTTATTTTGGGGAAATTGAGGAAAATAGAATGTAACGCTTTTGAGAAAAGGGCGAGCTATTCGCCCTGATTTGATGGGGGAACTGTATCAATAAGTGGGGTAACGATAGGGGCTTTGCGGATATAAGTTTTCGTCATTTGAACCGTAGTGTGTCCGAGTTGTTGTCGGGCGGCTTCTTCCCCTTGAGCCATTGCTTTGTCTGTGCCAGATTTTGCACGTAGATCTCGGAATTGAAATTCATTGATTTGGGTGGCATATTCTGGATAAAGTGCAGAGACTTTTTGGCGAAGGCGTGAAAAAAGATCTGTTACTTTTTTCGTATTAAATGCGATACCTTTTTTAGATTTGAATAGGAGATTATCACTTGATTGTAAACGACGACTCAGAATATCTGCTAATTTACCAACAAGTTTAATCCTCAATTTTGCTTTGGTTTTCTGTTGGGTAATGTGTAAATAACCATCGAAAATATGTTCCTTCTGAATGCTAACAATATCGACAGGACGTTGCCCTGTGAGATACGCCAAATCCATCAAATCCTGCATATCTTGATTGGCGTGCTGGTAAATTAGTTGGAAAATATGGTCCTCAACATAAATATCACGCCGTTTAATCGGAAATTTATTCACACTTTCCGCAGGGCTGGGGAGTTTAGTATAACCCCATTGCTTTGCATATTTCCAAATATGGTTAAACAGAGAATACTCATTGTTGGCGGCACCGGGTGTGTCTTTACGCCGTTGCATATATTCGACAACGTGGGGTGGCTCAATCTCATCAAGCGGAGCATTGTGGAAAAACGCCAGTAGTGCTTTGAGATAGGATAGATTACTCTGTTGGGTATTTTTGGCACGTTTTTGTGAAATCACTTCGTCTTTGTAGCGTTTTGCCACCATTCCAAAAGTCATCACATCAGCATTCGGGCTTTCCCGTTCAATGTTCATTTGAGCTGCTTTCAAGCAGGCCCGATTGTAGTCTGAGCCCAGTTCAATTTCCTGTTTACCTTTTACCCGATAAGTGTAGCGTTTGACGATTTTGCCGGATTTGCGTTTAGTGATGCGAAGATAGACATTGTCGGGAAGATTGCGGTTTTCTTTCTTACGAGGTCTGCCCATTATTCACTCCTTTAGTTCAGTGGCGGCGGTTGCCATTTGGGTTTTGATTTGATTGGATGAGATTGAGATTTTGCGTTGCGGGGCTGTCGTTTATCTAAATCGTGTTGAAAAACGACCGGGTGGTCGTAACGGTCGAAATGAAACGGAATGTGATTGTCTCTGAGCCACTCCGCTTGCTTGGATTTCTGTCTATATTTAGTCATTTCATAGAGTGTTTCTTGGCTGACTCTTTCCATAACTTCTCTCCAATAAAAGGCCCCCAATGAGGGGGCGGATGTTGCTATTAGATTATTTCTGCTACCTAACATCAATATCAGGAATAATGGCTGATGGCTTAAATGTTACACGGTAGTGATAAGCACTGGCTTTGATGGGGTCTAACTGCTCGACAAAAGCTGTGGTGTTATCAGATAGAACCAAAGTATGTCGCTTGAAATCCGATGTGCCTGTTTTACAGATAACATTGAATGCTGTTTTTGATTGGTTCAAATCAATCGAACAGCGTCCTTCAATGGTTAATATATAACTGTCAGTAATACCATTGTAAAAGACAATTCTACGATTTACCTCAAAGTTGTCTGCTGCTTTTTTGAGATTATGCGTAGCTACCTCGGCATCATCACAGGCACTAATTCCTAAACCAATCAAAGGCAGCAAAAGCAAGTGTTTAAGTTTCATTTTAGTCTCCATTGTTGAGTTAATAAAAAACCTAGCTTTCGCTAGGCTGTCGGTAAATAAAACCGCTTACATTGCTGTAAGCGGTCGGTTGAGGTGAATAGTTTGCAGATTAGAGCGAACTGCGTAGCTCGCCTTTGCGGAGTTCGTGCAGGACGTTATTCCAGTTGTTGCTGTCCCACTTGTCCGTTTCGATGGTGTTAGTTTCCCGCACCAGTATTTTGCGGGCTTGCTCTAAGGTGCGTTTATATTCGGTGGCTGAACCGTACACGGCAGCTGAAAATTTTGAGCCGAGCAGTTCAAGAGGTTTGTAGAGCAGGGCGAGAATGTTCCGCATTCTTTCGGCAGACTTCCATAACCACACCAGTGAACGTAATTCGTCTTCCGTGAGTGTGAGGGTGTATTTTTTCTCAACCACAAGCGGTAGGTTCGGCTGTGAATTGTGTAAGCTGTATTGACCTGTTTTGCGGATTTGCGGTAGCACTTCTTCAAATACCCACGCTTCAAAGGGCTCAGCTTCAGGTTTTCTGCTTTTGATGATCAGGCGGTATAAATTGGGTTCGTTGATAAAGATTGCTTCTTTTCTACCGCTTGGATAGCTGATGTAACGTTTCGTTACACCAGCCTGTTTACAGTGATCTTGCAAGGCTTTTCGTGAGTTTGTATAGCCTAAAATATCACAGACGTCCGCTCCACAGAACCAATGTTCTTGATTTGGGTCGGTGATTACACGGACTTGGGAAGATTTAAAACTGAATGCGTTGAATTGAACTTGATTTGACATTGTTTATATCCTATGAGTAATTGTACTTAACCCTACTGTTCAGATAGGGCGATCGGGTGCTTGAACACTGCTCATAGACAGCCTTTCGTTTTTCCTTGCGGTCTTGTATGTACGAAACGCCACCCGATCATAAAATCAGGATATAAAAATACCGCATTACTGCGGTTGGTTTCCGCTATGAGTCTAGGTGTGTTCAGCACCGTTATCGGAATGATATAACAAAAAATCCCACCGTGTAAAGTGGGATTTATTGGTTATTTCTGATTTTCTTTTAAGGCTTTGGTGACAAAGTAATTAAATGCTACTGCCATTAAGAGAAAGACGATAATACTTGCTGTGATACCTTCCATTTTATTCCTCCTCCAATTTGAGCTTGGCTTGTTTAAGTTTTCTGCCTAAGTTCAGAAAAATATAGATGGCGATTAACAATAATACGCCGTTGATAACTTTGATGAGTATATCAGCATTTCCCCAAATTACAACAGGTTCGGCAAGAATAGCCACTTTAGCCACATCATCACACATTTTAGACCAACTTTCTAAGGTCTCTTTTTCAAAAGGGCGTTTAAATAGGCTAAACATACTACTGTTCCGGTGAAATTGAATGCGTTGAATTGAACTTGATTTGACATAATTTGTACCTTGTGGATTTAAGTATTTAATCCGATCATTAAGTGGGTGATCGGGGTTCAACTTACCCTCCAAAAGATGGGCGGAGCTTATTCAGATGTCTTGTATATCGCTCTCTCGCCCCGATCATTTCGGATTAAACCTAAAATTTAGGTACAAAAAAACCGCTTTATATCGGAGGCGGAAACCGCTTTTGGAAAATAAGTGCGGTTATCTTATCCGATTTTGGCGGTTTGTCAAATTCATTTCATATTTGCAGCAATAACATCTATAAGTGCAGCAATGAAAATACCAATAATCACAATATGCCATATAATGCTGTTGACATTTTTTTCATACCAATTGTAGAATTTTTCCCATTCAGTTTGTTTTTTACCTTTCATTTTTGCTCCTCATGAATAAAGTCATAATTAAAGAGTTTTTGCTCAATTTATTTTTATTCTGGCTAATTATGTTATACGCTGATCGTATTTTGGTTCCTAATGTGCCATTTAGTTCTCAACTTGTTGCTCTTGCGTTGATTGCAGCCTATGTCGTCAATACTTATTTAAAAGCCATTGAAACATATGGTATTAAGGGCATTATTATGCATCACCTTGTTATTGGTGGAGCAGCAGTTGGATTATTTACACTAGGGCAATTTAGCTATGCAGAATTAACAGAATTAGGGTTTAATTTCTCAGAAGAAGGCAAAATAGGCTATTACCAATATTTATTATTAAAAACGATATTAAATCTTGTTGGTGTTTTTATTTTGCCTCGCTTAATTGAATTTACTCGTCAGAAATTGCGAGAGAATAAGTAAAACAGAACCCACCGAAGTGGGCTTTAATCAATGATGGCGTTCATAGGGAAAAGCCTTTTCCGTGCGTTACAACCTGTTCAATCGCTCGGTAACGTTTGATTTCAAATTGGGCGTGCTCAAGGGAGTTTGCTAAGTCGTCCGCCCGTTGTCGGAGCGTCATATTTTCCGCAATCAGTTCGGCGATATGTTCGTTAGCGTTAATAAGCACAACCGCTTGTTTGGAGTATTGGGTGGCATAGTATTTGACTTGCCGGCGGAGCTTGAAGGGGTTGAAAGTCAGTTTCATTTTGCAAATTTTCCTTAGAAAAAGACCGCTTGTGTAGGCAAGCGGTCGGGGTTGATCAAATTAGGCGATAGAGATAAACTCTAACTCTTCCCATTTCGCGATATATCCACCGCGCCGATGGGATAGTCCATTTTCGGCATTTCGCTTGTTTTCTGCGGTCATTTCATCTGTGAGTACGCAAACTAATCCCTGTGGGAAATAGTAATTATCCGGGTCTTCTTGGATAATCCCTTCATATTTTCGCCACTTTACCTTTGACCCTACTGGAAACGGTAATTCATAGCCGTGAGTTTTTATCCAGTCTTCAGAGACTTTCTTTTCGTGCTTATCAATATCCAAACTCAAGCATTTTTCTTCAAACTCTTTGGCATCAGCATAGCTCCAACCTTGCCATTTAATTAAACACTCGGCAGTGTCTTCATTATCACCATTCCATTGGGCTAAAATGTCTTGGTAGATGCCAAATTCTTCAATATCAAATTCTTCTCCCTCTTCAAGCCAGTCGTTAATGTGCTCTTGAATTTCATCTTGATATTTGTTTGCTACCCACGATTTTAGAAATGCAGTGAAAGCGTCTTGCTTATCTAAGGTTGGTCTAGTAACTTCGGGTATCCAGCGGTTGTTTTCTAACATAATTTATCCTTTTTATTCATATTTGTTGCCACAAAATGGACAGTAATCATTAATCACTTTTGTTCTGCGTTTTACTTCACGCACATCCCCATTTTTTGATGTTTTCTTTTCAACATACTGAATTTCAACTACCGTTCTTTCGCCTAAAACTTCAAAATTTCTCATTGGAAACACGGTATTAAATGATATACCGCCAATCAACTCAACACCTTGCTCTTGCAAGGAGTCGGCGAGTTTTGATTTATAAACATCAATACATTCACACATAATTTGTCCTTTGTTGATTTTCAGGCAATAAAAAAGCCACTATGTTGTGGCTTGGGTGGTTATTTAGCTTGTGAGGTCGCATTTAACTCTGTTTGTAATACCTCTAATTCTGTGAGGAAAGCGGTAACTTCTGCTTCAATTTCTGCAATCACGCTACCATTTCTCGCAATGCGGGTACAGAAGAAAGCGAGGTTATCGGGCAGGCGGTTGTCAAAGCTCACAAAATCGCACCATTTCCGCCCGGTTACTGCCATTTGCCACTGCATTTGTTTGTAGTAGCGGTCGCTTGGCTGTTTAGTGCGTAATGTCTCAATGTGGGTAGCGGTGTTAGGGCATTTGATTTCAATTAAGCCGTCATTACCGACTAAACCATCGGGGCTTGCCCCTGCAAAATCAATGTATGGGTGGTCGATAAAACCGACCTGTTCGACGACTTCGCCCGTTTCAATTTGATACCAGTTTCGGGCTTCGGGCTCAAGTTCGTTGCCTCGTTTCATTGCGTCCGATTTGTAGCTTTCTTCTACCTTGCCCGTAAACCGTTCGCAGAGTAGTTGCATTAGGTAGTTTTGCCGGCTAGCGGCATAACCTGATTTCGTTTTTGCCATTAGGTCGGCGATACGGCTGGCGGTAACTTTACCTCGCCGTTGTTCGAACCATTCTGCACTGCCTTGTAAAATTGCCATAATCGATTACGCCTCCGTAAATTCCGCATCTTGCATTGTGCCTTGCTCATATTGTTTGGCTAGTTCCTTAATTCGTGCCAGCTCATTTGAACCGACGATAAACCGTTGTTCCTTTGTGAGATTTTTCCAGCATTGCTCTAATGCTTCAATACCTTGTTGTGCAATGCTTTCTAGTGTAGAAACAAGTGTTTCGAATTCGGCATTGCTCGGGTCGCCGGTGCCGGCGTTTTTCGTTGGGGCGGGTTGATTTTGTGGTGTACCGACAGTTTGCCCTTCGTTGATACGGTCTGCCTCGTCCGGTTCGTAAATACCCGATAAGCTAAATGCTACCCTTGCGCATTGGATAGCGGCTTTGTGGCGTAGCATTCGTTTAGGGTATTTATTCCACGGGTCGGTGGGACGTTTACATTCGTCAAGGTATTCCGTTACTACTGTCGGGCGTTGTCGGTCTTTTCGAAAAATGCGACAGGTACAGCTTTCGGCATTTTGCTCAAACTCAATACCGTCAAATTGCGGGTGTTTGTTAATAATGGCGTACCAACCGTCCACACCGACAATCGGGATAATGCCACCACCTTTAACGGGGAATGCGTAGATTTCGTTCGTCCACGGATTGAGTTCATATTGGTTAGCGACCACAAGCAAGGCGGTCATTTGTTCCGGGGTAACAGTCTGTCCTTTAAATGCGGTCGCAACTAGGGTTTGAGCAAGGTTATCGCTGCTTCCCATTTCAAAACGTTCAGCGAGTTTATTGGTTAAGGTTTGAAGAGCGGTTGTCATTG
Source organism: Muribacter muris (assembly GCF_004569585.1). NCBI lineage: Bacteria > Pseudomonadati > Pseudomonadota > Gammaproteobacteria > Pasteurellales > Pasteurellaceae > Muribacter > Muribacter muris. Next base: position 6,778 of record NZ_SPPA01000038.1, read on the forward strand.
TGTATTCCTTAAAAGTGAGTGAATTTAGGGTGCAACAATCCCCTGCCGGATTTCAAAGGAAATAGCAGTCAGGGGAGTGGGTTTGGGGTTAAACTCTGACGATTGCCCCTAAGCCTTGCGGTTTGTAGTTCCGTAGGGTGTTGAGGGCTTTGTAGTAGTGTGGGTCGTCGAGTGGATCGACTTCAAACTGCTCGAACATTGGGACGAGCAATCGTTGCATTACGCCAAGTGTGGTTTTGTACTCGGTGGCGTGTCCGCAGACTTGTGCGGCGTAGTGCGAGCCGAGTGTGTGGAGCGGTTTGTCGAGTTTAGCGAGCAGTTCTACGCAGTTGTAGAGTGCATACCAAACACTTGCAAAGCGTAGCCATTGGGCTTGGGTTTGCTCAAAACTGAATTTGGGTTCTTCCGCAAGCGGTAGGTTCGGCTGGGGATTTTGTAAATTCTCTACTTGGTTTAAGAATGCTCTCAACACGGTCAGATGAAACGCCGGGCTTATCCAAGCGGCGTAGGCGATGACGAGTTCTTTGCAGGCATATGTTCCGCCTTGTGTACCACGCAAGGTTTTGATTGGCGTTACCGTTGGCTCTTGTGCTTGAATTTCTGCGATTAGCTCTTTGGTTTGATCTAAGCGGGCAAACCTATTTGGTGCGTGTTTACTTTCATTACCACTGATACGATGAAGATCTGTTAATGAATAAAGATTATCTAATTGGCTAACTGAAGTTTTAAGAATGGTTAAATTTGACATTTTTATGCCCCTGTATTTAAAGTTAATCGTTCGAACAACCTTAGTAGGGTTGATCGGGCTTCAACTACCGAATACAGTCGGCGGAGCTTATTCCCTTTCGGTATTGTATTAGGCTCTCTCGACCCGATCATTGATTTTCTAATTACCCAGATCTGGGTATTTAGCAAAATTTAGGCATAAAAAAACCGCTATGCTGTCGGGTGCGGATAACCGCTGTATTTAGTAGTGCGGTTATCTTAATCCGAAAGGGCGGTAGTGTCAATTAAAAACAATGAGATTGTAAATTCTGCTGTGCTCTCTGTGTGAGGGCAGCCACCCACACATCAGAACCGGTGATGTTGTCGTACACATCTTCAAAGCCGTGTTGGGTGAGTAGCTTGGCAAGTTGGCTTTCGAGTCGGTTAAATTCGGCATCTTCCCGCTCTGTTTGCATTTCAGCTTGGTATTCGGCTTCGAGATGTTGGTGTAATGCCCAAGTGTTGTAGTCCATCGGTTAATCCTTTTTAATGTATTTGGGAATTTGCAGATTTTTGCGGGCGTTCCAGTAATCGACCCGTTGGTTTAGGTAGGTGATGCAATTTAGCTCGGAAAAGTAACCGCTTGTGCGTTCCAGTACTTTACCGTCTGCATAGATTTCGCCATAATAATAGCCGTCTGAACGTTTGAATACTTTAGATTTAGGTTCGAATGTTCGGGTCATTGTACTGCTCCTGCGGTTAAGCGGTGTAGTTGTTTGCGGTTGTGTTCGCGGATTAGGCGAACGGTTTCGTCTGTGATGTTATCGGGCGGGTAATCGCCTGCGAGGTTGTAATTCACATTAAGCGGGTCGAGTTCGGCGGACTTGAAGTCGGCTGCAGTCCAGATTTTCTCCGGCTCTAAATTGTCCTGAACCGGCAAAGCGGATTGGTTGCTTGTCGGGATTGGGTAGGGTTGGCAGCTTGTGAGGTTTGAGCCAATCAGTAGGCATAAACCGAGAGCAAAAGCAGTGTAGCCGAGTGTGGCGAGATTGAATTTCTGCATTTTGTGTTCCTTTTTTGGTCGATTAGGTGAATTTTGGGTGCAACAATCCCCTGCCGGATTTCGTGGGAAATAGCAGTCAGGGGAGTGGGTTTGGGGTTAAACTCTAACGATTGCCCCTAAGCCTTGCGGTTTGTAGTTCCGTAGGGTGTTGAGGGCTTTGTAGTAGTGTGGGTCGTCGAGTGGATCGACTTCAAACTGCTCGAACATTGGGACGAGCAGGCGGTGCATTACGCCGAGGGTAATTTTGTACTCGGTGGCGTGTCCGCAGACTTGCGGGGCGTAGTGCGAGCCGAGTGCGTGGAGCGGTTTGTCGAGCTTGGCAAGCAGTTCTACGCAGTTGTAGAGTGCGTACCAAGTACTTGCAAAGCGTAGCCATTGGGCTTGGGTTTGCTCAAAACTGAATTTGGGTTCGTCCGCAAGCGGTAGGTTCGGCTGGGGATTTTGCAATTCTTTTAGCCGTTTTTCGCAAGCGATAAAGTACTTGCGGATTTGTCGTCCTTTTTCGTTGCGTTCGACCATTCCAAGCTCTTTGCCCATATCGAGAGTAATGTGATATTCCTTGCGGGGTCTTCCTTTAGTACGCTCTGTAACAATGATATAGTCTTCATCTTGGATAAAGCCATATTCAGAAATTCGGTTTGAAATCCAATTAGAGAAATCTTGATTGCTTTCAAGGAAAGAATGAAGATCACGAGCATTGGCAAGTTGAACAATTTGATTAGAGATTGAGCCGTTGAAAACGGTAATAAGATTTGAGTTTGTCATTTTGACACCTGCTAGATTGATTTTAAAATAATCATCACCGCAGAGACCAATCATTGGTGATGAACTAGGCAGAATTGGTCTTACCGAATCTAGCGAACGGCGATCTTGCGATCTTCCGCCTAGCCCATCATTGGGACTTTTCAATAAATTTATTGAAAAGGTTTTTTTGTGATTTTTGGGTACAAAAAAACCGCTTGTATGCGGTTATTCTCTACCGCCAGATATTCAGGAGACCAATCCCGACTTTCTGTTGAAAGTGGCTGAATTATAGGGCGGTTGGTTTTGGTTGTCAATTATTCTTCTAATAATGGTTTGGTTTTTAGTTGTCCCAAAGCCGCAGTGTTGAGTAATGATTTCATTTGCTGGATAGCTAGGCGATTAAGAATGGCAAGGCGTTCTTCTTGTGGAATGCCTTGCTGAATATAAAGCATTTTGGTTTTCTAAACCTATTAATACGGTTAGTTGCTCTACAGTAGCATAATCCCGCATATTCCCTTTTAAATTAGGATTTTCATCTCTCCACTGCTTTGCTGTTTGCCCAAATAAGGCTTGATTAAGGATGTCTGCTTCGCTGGAATAAACAAATTGATGTTGTTTGGTGTTGAGCAAATTGGGTATAAGATAATCTTTGATTGCGTCAGTATGTATGCGGTAGTTCGCCTTGCTAAGAATACGTTTGACATTCCATTCTAGTTTATTATCTTCAGCTTCTTTTTGTTTTAGGCGTTGGAACTCTTTGATAAGATAGAGTTTGAACTCCGGGCTTATCCACATTGCAAATTCTAATGCAATATCTTTATGGGCATATGTTCCCCCATAGCGTCCTGCTTTAGCCTGCAAACCTATTGCATTTGTTTGGGCAACAAATTCTTTAACGCTGATTTTAAAACGATTTAGTCCGGACTGATTTTTAATTGTGGCGAATTCGCCATAATTAAAATTGGGGTTGTTGAGTTCTTCCCAAATGCCGATATATTCAAGTGTATTACGATTTCTTAACCAATCGCTAATAAAAAATTCGCCATCTTTTGCTTTGAGCATATCGGTGAGATTGATGTAATCCTCGCCGTTTTGTTCTATTACTCGTATTTCTGCATCTTGCACAACAATTACATCATTTACCATATCTCACCTTGTTAATGATCATGCAAAAATGCGCCAGGCTGATGCAGTAAGATCATCGAAAAGTGATCCACTGCATCTTTTGATAAACTCCTTGTTATTTAAACAGGGAATAACCTGGTATGCTTTGCATGGAAACCATCTTAAAAATACGTCGCCTTTATCATAAAGAGGGGCTTTCTCAGCGTAAAATCGCTGAAAAACTTCGACTCAGTCGTCGTACTGTCAAAAAATATCTCAATATGATTGAGATTCCAAACTATCAACGTCAACACACAGATTCACCTAAATTAGGGCCTTATAAAGCACTATTAATTGAACGACTCAAAGAGGAGATGGATAAGCCACCTTCTCAACGTTTAACCGCAGTACGTCATTTTGAGTATTTGCAAAGCCTTGGTTTTGAAGGGCAATACCCTTGTGTTTCTCGTTTTATTAAGCGTTATAAATCGTCTTTTTCCCCACCCGCTACGGCTGTTTTTATTCCTCAAAAATTTCCACTCGGTGAGTCTTATCAATTTGATTGGAGTATTGAGAAAGTGGTGTTAAATGGGGTTGAAACGACGGTAAATATCGCGCATTTTCG
>NZ_SPPA01000039.1:0-10586 GCF_004569585.1 Muribacter muris
GCACTTGCCGAAGTACTTGCGGCTTTCGCTGAACTATCTGCAGTGGACGCTGAATTTGATGCTGCCGTTGCGGAAGAACCCGCTTGAGTTGCAGAGCTGTTTGCTGCACTTGCCGAAGTGCTTGCTATTTTTGCTGAACTATCGGCAGCGGACGCTGAATTTGATGCGGCAGTTGCGGACGAGCCAGCTTGAGTTGCAGAACTATCCGCTGCACTTGCCGAAGTACTTGCGGCTTTCGCTGAACTATCTGCAGTGGACGCTGAATTTGATGCTGCCGTTGCGGAAGAACCCGCTTGAGTTGCAGAGCTGTCCGCTGCACTTGCCGAGCTTGATGCTTCGCTTGCAGAAGAATTAGCAGCAGTTGCTGAACTGTCTGCGGCAGATGCTGAATTTGATGCTGCCGTTGCGGAAGAACCCGCTTTAGTTGCGGAGCTGTCCGCTGTACTTGCGGAGGTACTTGCCGCTGTTGCCGAACTGTCTGCAGCGGACGCTGAATTTGATGCGGCAGTTGCTGAAGTACTTGCGGCGGTTGCAGATGAATCGGCTTTAGTTGCGGAGCTGTACGCTGCATTTGCCGATGTGCTTGCGGCTTTTGCCGAACTGTCTGCAGCAGAGGCCGAATTTGCAGCTTGAGCAGCAGCATTAGTGGCTGTTGAAGCTGCTGTTTCAATTTTAGCTAAATTGTCATTGACTGTTTTTGCAGCAGTACTGGCAGCAGAAATTGCTGTTTTGGCTACAGAAGATAAACCATAAATGATCTTACCTGAACCATCGGTACTTACAGTGAGATCTGATGTTGCACCGAAAGTAAGTGAATTATTTTGAGCTAATGTCCATTCTTTGGCTTTGCCAGCTTGTGTATTTTGATTAGATAAATTGTTTTCTATATTGAAAGTAAATGCACGACTAGCATCAGCTTTACTATTTAAAGCTGTGGATACTTGAGATGCAGATGTTGAAGCAGCATTAGCTGTAGATTGAGCTGCTGTCGCAGCGGTAGATGCTGCATTAGCTGTAGATTGAGCTGCTGTCGCAGCGGTAGATGCTGCATTAGCTGTAGATTGAGCTGCTGTCGCAGCGGTAGATGCTGCATTAGCTGTAGATTGAGCTGCTGTCGCAGCGGTAGATGCTGCATTAGCTGTAGATTGAGCTGCTGTCGCAGCGGTAGATGCTGCATTAGCTGTAGATTGAGCTGCTGTCGCAGCAGTCGATGCAGCATTTGCGGTACTTTGTGCATTTGCGGCAGATGTCGAAGCCCTATTCGCTGTGCTTTGAGCTGCTGTTGCAGCGGTAGATGCTGCATTTGCGGTACTTTGTGCATTTGCGGCAGATGTCGAAGCCCTATTCGCTGTGCTTTGGGCTGCTGTCGCAGCAGTCGATGCAGCATTTGCGGTACTTTGTGCATTTGTGGCAGATGTCGAAGCCCTATTCGCTGTGCTTTGAGCTGCTGTTGCAGTAGACTGTGCAGTGCTGACTGCTATATTTGTTTGATATAGCTGTTGTCCTGTAACAGCTTCAGTAGAACTATTATTTAAAGTGGCATTGGCAACATTCACGATTTTTCTTTTTAGATTATTACTACCAACGGAAACTTGATCTCTACCTGTTGTTACTGAGTCTCGACCTAATGCAATAGCTCCTTCATGTTTAGCATTTGCGTTAATACCAATAGCAATTCCAGCATCTTGCCCTTGATTAACAACAGCATTTTGTCCAATTGCTATGCCGTGATTAGTATGAACTTTTGCACCATTTCCTATTGCAACACTACCCCCAGCTTCTGCTGTAGCCTTTTGACCAATTGCTATGACAGATTGCCCTTTTGCAATTGCTTGACTACCAATAGCTAACGATGCTTGATCAGCTCGATTTCCCAGTGCTTTTGAGCCAGAACCTATAGCGATATTTCCGACATTTCCTGAACCAGAATATACTTCCGTTTCACTAGAAGAGATCTTATCGCCATTTGTAGAACCAATTTGTACGGCAGCCAGTGTATTCGCACTGGCTGACATTAGTACTAATGTGGCTGAAGTAACTACTATTTTATGGACTGATACTTGCTGATTTATTGATGATTTTGTTTTACCTTTGCTTCGATTAAGTTCTGATACTGCAACCCATGTTTGGGTGATATGATTAAAAATCACTTTAAAAATTTTATTCATACACTATTCTCAATTTTGTTGATACTAGAAAAGAATTCTACCATTAAATTAAAAAATAAAAATCCTTTTTTACTATTTCAATAAAGAAGATAGGCATATATTATATGCAATTGTCATCTTTTGAAAATAAATGTAAGGTGTGTTATTGCAATTCTTTTGAAAAGAAAATATTATCCCTTGACTAACTCTCTATAAAAATGATGTATGAAAAAAAGAATTGCAAACTTCCTTCGTAAAAAATATTTATGTACGCTCTGTTGTACTGAAAATAATCAGCCTTGGGCAAACACTTTCTACTACTATTTCGATAACGATAATAATCGTCTTCTTTATATCAGTAGCGATCAAACCCTCCACGGTCGAGTAATGAAGAAAAATCCGAATGTTGCGGGAACAATCTTTACACCTACCCGTTTTAATCCTTCTTTGCAAGGTTTGCAATTTACCGGTCAAGCGAAAATGTTAGAGGGGGAAGATGCGGAGATTGCCAAAACATTGTATAAGCGAGATTATCAGCACTATTTAATTGATGAATTACCTGTATGGGAAGTTCGCTTGGAATTTGCCCGTTTAATTGATCACTCTCTCGGTTTATTTAGCACAATGGAATGGCGATTGGGAGATAATGATGATGAGAGCGAGTGGGACAATTTAGACGTTTAACCGCAGTACCTATACTTTCCTCAATGCAAGCGGTGCGATAATTCGATTTTTTTGCATACTATGCCCTTGCTAACGCCCACACTTGAATGTGCCGTATACCTTTTTTCAGCAGTTGTGAGCAGATTGCATTCAGGGTTGCACCGGTGGTAATCACATCGTCCACAATGGCGACATTTCGATAGTTTTGCTGAGGTTGATAGCAAAACGCATCTTTCACATTTTTCTTGCGAGCCGCCGCCGTCAATTCCCGCTGTGAACAGGTTGCTTTAATCCGTATGAGCGAGCGGTTATCCAACGGAATTGTCAGTTTATCTGCCACATAAGCGGCAAGGCAGTCTGCCTGATTATATCCCCTTTTCCATTGTCGATGCCAAAAGAGTGGCACGGGTAAAATCACCTCCGGCCGTTCAAGCCGATAGTTCCTCTGTGCATTTTTAATCGCCAATAGTAATAATCTGCCAAGTGCTTCGTCTAAGTAAGCCTGATGTTGAAATTTAAAACGGTGAATCCAGTCTGCAAGCGGTGGTTTATAACGGGAAATTTGCACAATTTGATGCCATTTTACCTCACCATTTAGGCAGTTGCCGCAGCCGTGATGATAATGCAACAGAGGCGATCCGCAGCGGGTACAATAAGGTGAAGGTTTGACTAAGGCGACACAGTGGCTGCAAAAACCGTGTGAGCTGATCTGTAATTGGCGTTGGCAATGGAAGCAACGAAATCCCCATATATTCATTTTGGTTTCCTTTTTGTTGAACTGTATCAATTTTTTATGGCAAAAATGGATAGAATTTTGTGACATTGATCGAAAAATCAGTAAAATCTTGCCGTTTGTAAAAAAGGAGAAAAAATGCAGAAACTATCACAGCCGATCAAAATTGTCTTTTTCGACATTGATGAAACCTTATACTACAAAAAAGAACAGCGGATTCCAGCATCAATTATGGAACAGGTGATTCCCCGTTTGAAAGCCAACAATATTATTCCGGCAATCGCAACGGGGCGTACTTACGGGGCATTTCCCGATGCCCTCAAGCCGTTAATCTCGCCAAAAGGCTTTGAGCTTTTTGTAACGACAAACGGACAGTATAATCGCTATAAAAATGAAATTATCAGCGAATATCCGCTTAAGACGGAACGAATTGAGCGGGCATTACAAAAATTAACCGCACTGAATATTGAATATGCGTTCGTTACCGCCGATGAGATCGCCGTGTCAAACAACACGGCGGAGGTTGAAATTGCACTACGCCCGATTAAAGACGACTATATCGTTGATCCGCTTCATCACCTCAACCATCAGGTATTGCAACTGTTAGCGTTCTTCCCGCAAGAGCGGACGCAGGAGGTGATTGCCGCAGGTATTTTGGAAGACGATTGGAAAGAAGTGCGCTGGCACCTTTACTCTGTCGATCTGCTGAATAAACATAATTCCAAAGCGAAAGGGATTGCCGATGTGTTGCGCCATTTTAATTTATCTATTGATAATGCAATGGCATTTGGCGACGGGCTAAACGATTTGGAAATGCTGGCATCTGTCGGCTTCGGCGTGGCGATGGGGAATGCCGAACCCGAACTCAAAGCCGTTGCGGACTATGTTACACTCCCTATCGAACAAGACGGGATTTTGCACGCCCTTGAGCAACTTAAGGTAATTTAAGTTACAATTCACGATTGAAACATCACATTTTTTCTTAGATTTTATGGAAAACAAGAAATGAAAAAATATGCACTTTCCGCCCTATGCTTAGCCGTCAGCCCGTTTGTTGCTGCCGATCAGGATCAACAAAAAATCATTGAGCGTTTTGATGATCAACGTATGCAGACGGAGGCTTTGGAGCAGCATCAGCCTAAACCAGTTGTAAAGCAAAATATGCAAAAACAAACGGATAAGCCGACTCAAATCAGCATTACCAAAGCGGAATTGGCAAAACAGCCGGAACTGCTGATCCGAGCCTTTTTACCGGCGGTAATGCAAGGTAATGGCGACAATGTGGCGTTACTCTACCCCATTTATCAAAATTTAGCACCGCAATATCAAGATGCGGGATTAACCAAATGGGCAGAGGCAATTTTGGCGAAAAAAGAGCGGCATTACACCCAAGCGATTGCACTTTATCGAGAATTGATTGCGGAAAATCCGTCTGCCACTTTTTTGGTACGCTTTCAATTAGCCGTTGTGTTATTTGAGAATAATGAACTGGACGCCGCGCAAGATCAGTTCCAAAAATTACGGGCGGAAACCCTGCCACAAGAAGTGCAAGCGGTCATTGAACAGTATCTTTCTGCAATTAACAAGCGGGATAGCTGGAGTTTTAGCGGCGGGCTGACCTATCTCAACGATCCGAATATCAACAATGCGCCGAAATCCGGCACAACGATTGGTAATTGGCACGCGCCCAAACGGGAATCGGCACAAGGGATCGGCTTTAATCTGAATGTCGGTAAAAAATGGTCGTGGCATAACGGCTGGTTTAACGAGTTGCGTTTAAATGGCAGCGGCAAATATTATTGGGATAATCAAAAATATAACGAAATGAGCGGGCGTGCGAGTGTCGGCTTAGGTTTTCAAAATGCCAAATATACGCTGGCATTATTTCCTTTTATGGAGCAGACCCTCTACGCCGGCGGCTCGGCGAAAAGCGATACGCTCAAACGTTTCTCTAAAACCAGCGGTGTGGCTCTTGAAACAAACTACTGGCTTTCACCGAACTGGCAGCTTAGCGGCTCATACGAATACGGCGAGCAGCGTTACGCCAGCCGTAAGCATTTAAACGGTAACAGCCATTTTGCGTCAGCCGGTTTGGTTTACCTTGCCAGCGCTAAACAGTATTGGTTCGGTAATCTCAATTACAATCGGGTGTCGGCGAGGGATAAAGACGATGCTTATACACGCCGCGGACTATCGCTCGGCTGGGGGCAGGAATGGGGCAAAGGCTTATCCAGCCGTTTATCAATTAGCTATGCGCAGAAACATTACAAAGGGGCAATGCCGATTTTCAATATTACCCAACGGAATAAGGAATACGGTTTTCAAGCGTCCGTTTGGCATCGGGCGGTGCATTATTGGGGGATTACGCCACGTTTGACCTACAATTTCACCAAAACCAAAAGTAATTATGCGTTTTCCAATTATGACAAACACCGTGTCTTTTTGGATTTCAGTAAACAATTTTAGTGTGATTAAGGCTTGCCGAGGCAAGCCTTTTATTTTGCTCAAAATTGGCATTGTATAGCAAATGCACAAGAATAGACATTTTAACAGAATGTAGGGACACACTGCGTGTGTCCTTTATAAAAATCAAATTATGTCAATAGGTTAAAATCCGGACACACGCAGTGTGTCCCTACAAGAGAACAAAAAACGACTTTGTGCAACGGCTACCTACATAATATTGAAATTCTGCAAAAAAGCGGCTTAAACCGACCGCTTGTTACGCCGGATTTTCGCTGTCGGCTTCTTCCAACTCATCTGCCATTGCTGCGAGGGCATCACGGCAGAGCTGGGCGAGAGCTTTGTAAAAACCGCTATCAAAGGTTTCGACTTTGCCCAAAAATTTGCTTAAACACGGCAATAAAAACTGCTCAAATAAGGCTTTTTGCGCCTCAAGGGACTGGAGGTTATCTTCGATCCACGATGCCGTCAGCAATAATAGAGCAACGTGATCGGGCTGTGCTAACGGCGGCATTCCACGTTGTTCACGGAAAGTGGCAAAATCCGCCACCGGCAATCCATAGGCAGAGATTGTCGTAGCAATAGCACCCTGTTCGCCAAAAAGTGCTTGATAATCCTTGCTTAGTGCCGTAGGGTGTGCGCCCTGTTCGATTTTTGCCAGTGCCTGCTCGCTTTGCGCATCGGTGGTGAGCGCCCAATGTTGCTTTAACTGCCCTTGTTGAAGCCAAAGAAATGTACCGGCTAAAATCGGATCGTCAGGGCAGCGGTAAAAAAGATTGCCGAATAAGCGGCAAAGCAGTGAAAAATCATTGATGGTCGTTTCGCTCATAATAACTCGCTGAAATGAAAAAGGCGTATGTTACACTAACTCGTGGAGGAAGATAAAATGAAATATATTGGTGCGCACGTCAGTGCTGCCGGCGGTGTGGAAAATGCGATCTTACGCTCGGTGGAGATTGGGGCGAATGCGTTCGCGTTATTTACGAAAAATCAGCGCCAGTGGCAAGCCCCGCCGTTGAAAGCCGATAACATTGCAAAGTTCAAACGTTTTTGCCAAGCCCATCAATTTTCCGCCGATCATATTCTGCCTCACGACAGCTATTTGATTAACTTAGGCAGCCCCGATGCCGAAAATTTAGCGAAATCCCGCGCGGCGTTTATTGATGAGATGCAACGTTGCGACCAGTTAGGGTTGAAACTGCTCAATTTTCACCCCGGCAGCCATTTGAATAAAATCAGTGAGCAAGACTGCCTCGCTCGTATTGCTGAATCGATCAATCTGGCGGTTGAAGCCGTGCCGAATGTGGTGGCGGTGATTGAAAATACTGCCGGGCAAGGCTCAAATCTTGGTTGGCGGTTTGAGCATTTGCGTGAAATTATTGATCAGGTGGAAAATAAACAACGAGTCGGTGTCTGCTTGGATACTTGCCACCTGTTTTCTGCCGGCTACGATATCGGCAGCTATGCCGCCAGCGAGCAGGTTTTTGCCGAGTTTGATCGGGTCGTCGGCTTCGCGTTTTTACGGGGAATGCACCTCAACGGCTCGAAAACTGCCCTCGGCAGCCGGGTCGATCGCCACGATACGCTAAACGGCGGCACTATCGGCACGGAAGTGTTCCAATTTATTATGAACCACACCACATTTGATGATATTCCAATGATTTTAGAAACCATTTCGCCTGAAAATTGGGCGAATGAAATTCAATTTTTACGATCGTTGGAACAAAATTGATCTTTGAGTGTCGCAAAACGGACGGCGCATTTGAGCCGCTTTATCTATTCAATCACGAGGCATTTTCGCCAGCGATAAATTGGCGAAATAAACATTATGTATCACCGTTTAAAATCTTTTTCAACCTTTATCTTCATTGGCTTGTTACTGGGGCTGACCGGCTGTGCTAATGCCAGTTTAAGTACCCAAGCGGCAACCAAAAGCCAAATTTTAGCGCAACAAAAACGCCACGCCGCCCTGTCTAACCCTGCCAACGATGCCTCGCAAAAAGTGTTAGGCGTATATCGACATTGGGCGGGTACACGCTATCGACTTGGGGGGACAACCAAAGAGGGCATTGACTGTTCGGCATTTGTGAAAACCACGATGCACAGTGCGTTCAATCTGCATTTACCACGTTCAACGGCGGAACAAAAGCACACCGGACGCGCGATTTCAAAATCGGCACTGCGCCCCGGTGATTTGGTGTTTTTCCGTAACAATCATCACGTTGGCGTCTATATCGGCGGCGGTAAGTTTGTACACGCCAGCACCAGCCGTGGGGTAATGACCAGCTCATTATCGGAACGTTACTGGGCAAGAAATTATACGCAATCCCGCCGTGTTTTATAAAAGCAAGCGGTCGGTTCGGTACAATTTTTTGTAAAATTCTGATTAGGCATTGCGAAACATTTTAAGGCTTGTATAGTAACACGCCGTGAAATATCACAATCAAAAGGAGAAAATGTAATGCCTACGCTCAATGCGCTTGTCCAGCGTTTAGACCGTGTTAATGATGATCAGAAAAAACCGCTGATCAGCGCTATCACCAACCAACTTGCCGCTCAAGATTATCAAGGGCGTTTGTTGCCGTCTTTTGTCGCCGAATGTTGCCAACAGTTCCGAGTTTCAACGCTGGAATTGGCACTTGCCGGCCTGCCGATTGCCGCTTGTTACGCCTTAACGCCGGTTTCTCATTTTAATGTCGGGGCGATTGCTATCGGCGCATCAGGCACATTCTATTTTGGTGCAAACCAAGAATTTGCCCACGATGCCATTCAACAAACCCTACACGCCGAACAGAGTGCGATCGGGCACGCTTGGCTTGCCGGCGAGAGCCGTTTAACCGATATTGTAGTGAACTACACGCCGTGCGGGCATTGTCGCCAATTTATGAATGAGCTTAACAGTGCCGCCGATCTTCATATTCACCTGCCCCATTGCCAACATCAACCGCTTCATCACTATTTGCCGGATGCGTTCGGGCCAAAAGATTTACAGATTGAGCAACTTTTGTTTGATCGTACCCGCCAAGCCTTTTTACCACAAGGCGATCCTTTAATCCAAGCAGCCATTGAGGCGGCAGCGCACGCCTATGCCCCTTACAGTTCGGCATACAGTGGAGTCGCACTTCAATGCGGCGAGCGTATCATCACCGGGCGTTATGCCGAAAATGCTGCCTTCAATCCGAGTTTTCTGCCACTTCAATCAGCGCTCAATTTTCAACGCTTAAACGGTTGGCAAACAGATCCGATCACGCGGGTGGTATTAGCGGAAAAAGTGGCGGTACTCAGCAGCCGTGCCATCACCGCATCTCTGGCTAAACAGCTGTTTAATTTAGAAATAGACTATTTCAGTCTTTAACAAAATTTAAACAAATAGTCCACAGAAAAAGCTCGCTTACTCGGAAAATTTGATTAAAGCTAAGTAAATCGAAAATTTGCTATTTCAGATGTTACAAATGCCAAGTAGAATGGTAAAACTTTGCAACATTTGTGTCAGCGCAAATGAGATAAATCGAATTGTTAAATTTTATCAAAGGTTAAAAAATGCAAAATCCACAAATTTTGATTGTTGAAGATGAAGCTGTTACCCGAAGCACGTTGAAAAGTATTTTTACGGCGGAAGGCTATGATGTATTTGAGGCAAGCGATGGCAACGAAATGCATTCAATATTAGAACAGCAGGCAATTCATCTCGTGATTATGGATATAAATTTACCCGGTAAAAATGGATTGATGCTCGCACGGGAATTACGTGAAAATACAAATATTGCTCTAATGTTTTTAACAGGGCGGGACAACGAAGTTGACAAAATTTTAGGCTTGGAAATCGGGGCGGATGACTACATTACCAAACCGTTTAATCCAAGGGAATTGACGATTCGGGCACGCAATCTGCTTTTACGCACAATGGCGGAAAAAGATAAACTGACGGATAAAGACGCTCATCAAGTCGAAAGTTATCGCTTTAACGGCTGGACGTTGGATGTCAATAGCCGTAGCCTCATTAACCCTGAAGGGACGGTAATCAAACTGCCCCGCAGCGAGTTTAGAGCCTTACAGCATTTCTGCGAAAATCCGGGGCGGATTCAAACCCGTGAAGATCTGCTCAAAAGAATGACTGGTCGTGAGCTTAAACCTCACGACCGCACGGTTGATGTTACCATTCGCCGTATCCGCAAACATTTTGAAGATCACCCAGACACGCCGGAAATCATCGTTACTATTCACGGCGAAGGCTACCGCTTCTGCGGAGATATTGAATAGCCGTCTCCCCTGATGAAAAGCAAGCGGTCGGTTTTGATATTATTTTTGCAAAAAAGTCCAATATTATGTAGCAGTTGCACAAAGTTGTTTTTTGTTCGCTTGTAGGGACACACTGCGTGTGTCCGGGTTTGAACCTATTGAAATAATTTGATTTTTATAAAGGACACACGCAGTGTGTCCCTACATTCTGTTAGGGGCTGTACTAGATAACTAGAATAAATTCTGCTTTACTAATTGTTTTAAAATGGAAAATTGAACTTTTATTTCACTGTGGTTAAAACGCCATTCACATTCCTTCAAATACAGTTCAAAATGCTCTT